>JAAYJM010000207.1 GCA_012522895.1 Ignavibacteria bacterium | reverse complement strand
CATTTGCACTGCATAAAATAAGCTAATTTATGAAAAAAGAATTTCAAAAAGTATATGAAGCTCAAGAAATTGAGAACAAATGGTATGGCACTTGGCAAGAGACGAATATTTTTAAATCAGACTCAAAATCAAAAAAAGAAGCATATAGCATTTTGATGCCCCCTCCGAATGTAACAGGTATTCTTCATTTTGGCCACGTTCTTAATATCACACTCCAAGATTTATATATTCGCTGGAAAAGAATGAACGGCTTTGAAGTATGTTGGTTCCCAGGCACAGACCATGCAGGAATTGCAACCCAAACAAAAGTAGAAGCGGAGCTACAAAAAGAGAAATTATCGAAAAACGATCTTGGACGCGAGAAATTTTTGGAAAAAGTTTGGGACTGGAAAAACAAATACGGCTCAACGATTTTGAAGCAAATGCGTCATCTCGGAGTTTCTTGCGATTGGGATAGAACGCTTTTTACGATGGATGAAAGTGCATCGAACGCAGTTCGCGAGGTTTTTATTCGCCTTTTCGATGAGGGCTTGATTTACAAAGGGAAGCGAATTATAAATTGGTCTCCGCTGGCGCAAACCGCGCTTTCCGATGAAGAAGTTGAGTTTAAAGAAGTGAAAGAGCATCTTTATACTTTAAGATATTATTTTGAAAATTCTGAGGATTACCTGAAAGTTGCGACAGTCCGTCCCGAAACAATTTTTGGAGATCTTGCAGTTGCTGTAAATCCTGATGATATTCGCTTTAAGCATTTGGTTGGCAAAAAAGTGATAGTCCCTTTAGCAAATAGGGCAATTCCTATCATTGCCGATAGTTACGCCGATCCGAAATTTGGAACTGGCTGCGTTAAAATCACTCCCGCTCACGATATTAACGACTTTGAAGTAGGAAAAAGACATAATCTTGAAATTCTTAATTCTTTTAATCCAGATGCCACTCTTAATGAATTAGCTGGTGATTTCAAAGGGCTTGAGCGCTTTAAGGCAAGAAAGGAAATTTTAAAAAAATTAAAAGAAAAAGAGCTAATTGAAAAAATTGAAGACTATACTCACAACGTAGGCTTTTCGCAGCGTGGAGGCGAGGCGGTAGAACCCTTTGTTTCAAGTCAATGGTTTGTCGATATGAAATCATTAGCAAAGCCAGCCTTGGAGCTTGTTCGAGAAGGAAAAATTAAGTTCCATCCAGCACATTTTACAAAGATATACGAGCATTGGATGGAAAATATTCGCGATTGGTGTATTTCGCGCCAGCTTTGGTGGGGGCATAGAATCCCCGTTTATTATGCTGAAAACGGAGATTTCACAGCCGCCAATTCTGAGGAGGAAGCAAGAAAAAAGCTTGGTCTGGATCAAAATGCAAAATTAGAGCAAGACCCCGATGTGCTTGACACTTGGTTTTCTTCCTGGCTTTGGCCTCTTACCACAATGCGTTGGCTCTATGACGGGAAAACGGAGAATACCGATGATTTAGCGAAGTTTTTGCCAACTGATTTGCTCGTTACTGCCCCAGATATTATTTTCTTCTGGGTAGCACGCATGATAATGGTTACTCATAAGTTTAAAAATGAAATTCCATTTAAAAATGTTTATTTTACAAGTATAATTAGAGATGGAAAAGGACAAAAGCTTTCAAAATCCTTAGGCAATTCTCCAGATCCAATAAACATTATCGACAAATACGGCGCTGACGCAGTTCGTTTCACAATCATTTTCCTTGCTCCGCTTGGGCAAGATATTAGAATGGATGTCAATGTGGCAGAGCAAGATATTCCCTCAATGGAAATTGGGCGTAATTTTGCAAATAAAATTTGGAACGCCGCCCGTTTAGTGCAAATGAAATCCGATTCTATTCAAGTCGCGGGGGAGAAAAAAGGAGAGAGCATTTTTGATTACTCTCAACTTTCCCTTGCCGATAAGTGGATTCTTTCTCGATTGCATTCAACAATTCGCTCTGTAAACCATAGCTTTGAAAATTTCCGAGTCGATGAGTATTCAAAGACTTTATACGATTTTATTTGGAGGGATTTTTGCGATTGGTGGCTTGAGATTTTTAAAATTCAGCTTGCTGAAAGTGAAAGCGATTTATATTCTCAAAGCTTAATTTCTTTTGCTCTCAATCTGTTTGACAGTATTTTGAAGTTGCTCCATCCTGCAATGCCTTTTATCACAGAAGAAATTTATCATATTTTCAATTCACTTCCAGATGAAAAAAGCATTTCTATGGAAAAGGCACCTCTTTTAAATGCAGAGTATATTAATTCTGAGATTGAGCAGAAGTTTGAATTATTTCAAATGCTAATAGATGAAATTCGCAGTGTAAGAGCAAATTCAAACATAGCAGCAAATCAGAAAATTCCACTTACAATTTCTTGCAAAAACACTGAGCAGAGCGAATTTTTTAACAGTCAATCAAAAAATATCCAGTATTTAGCTAAAAGCTCTGAGCTTTTAATTGGAATAGAAATAGAAAAGCCGGCAAACTCGCTTTCTTCGGTTGTTCGCGAGCTTGAGATTTTTATTCAGCAAGATGCTGTGGATTTAGAAAAAGAGCAGCAACGTTTAAAAAAAGAAATTGAGCGTTTAGAAAGAAATATCAGCACATCGGAAGGCAAACTCTCGAATGAAAGTTTTGTGGCAAAGGCGCCAGAAAAAGTTATCAGCTATGAACGTGAAAAACTTGCAAGTATGAAAGAATCTTTAGCAAAGTTAAAACAGATGTTCAGCAATTTATAAAAAATTATTTATTGCTAATGATGTCTTTGTCCCCCGCTGGCGGTGGTGGATCTTGCGCGCAGTCATTCTGAACGAAGTGAAGAATCCAGAGTAGCGATGGTTTAAAAAAGACTTCTGGACTCTTCACTACGTTCAGAGTGACGGCACTGTTCCCCGCTGGCGGGGGAAAAGTTCTTTTGTTATCTCTTTATACCACAGTATGCAAAAAGAAAATTTTGAATACAGAAACCCAAAATACTAAAACAATACAAAATATGCTCAATCAGGTTGAGCGAGAGCTAAGGCATAAGTTTTGCTTAAACGAAAGCACAAAAATTCTTTGTGCCGTTAGCGGTGGAGTCGATTCAATTGTGATGCTCGATGTTCTTTACGAGCTTTCAAAAAAAATGAGCTTAAAGCTCTTTGTTTGCCATTACAATCACAAGTTAAGAGGCAAGGAATCCGATGCAGATGAAAAGTTTGTAAAAAATTGTGCAAAACAATTAAAACTGCCCTTTTACTCAACAAGCGGAGAGGTCCAAGAATACGCAAAAGCTAACAAGTTGAGTATTGAGCATTCTGCTCGAAACCTGCGTTATAAATATTTTGAGCAAATCAGTAATTCACTTGGTTGCTCCCACGTTTGCACTGCTCATAACGCTGATGATTCCGTTGAGACTTTTTTCCTTAACCTTTTCCGTGGAACTGGCTTAACTGGATTGAAAGGCATTCCACCACTAAGGCGGATTGCTAAAAAAATAATTGTATTTAGGCCCCTGCTCAGCTTCCCAAAAGAAGAATTGAAGGAATACGCAAGGGCAAAGAATTTGAGCTGGCGAGAAGACAGAACTAACGATAACCCGATGTTTACAAGAAATAAGATTAGAACGGGGCTTATTCCGTATATTGAAAAAAACTTTCAGCAAAATATTCTCGGCACTATAAATAGAGCTATTTCCCTTATAAATAGTGCAGATAGTTACATTGCTCAAAGCATTTCTGATCTAATCAAAGACGCTACAATCAAAGCTGCAAAGGACAGGGTGGAAATTCGTTTGAACGCTTTAAGGACGAATAGCACTTTTATTCAAGGCGAAATGGTTCAAAAAATACTTGCAGATAATTTTGATTTGCACTCCTGCACTATGAATAGCATTGAAAGAATATTGGATTTGTGCGATTCGCAGGTCGGCTCAATTTACGATATTAGCAGCAATTATTCTGTTTTAAGGGATAGAAATTCCATTATTTTTTATAAAAAAAGCCAGCTTGAGGAATACGATTTAATTGTCGGAAAAATTGGGACTTATACATTTGGCAATTATGAACTGAAATTAGAAAAAGTGCGAAAGAGTGAGATTAGCTTTACTCCCGATGCTTTTGTTGAGTATTTCGATGCAGATTTAATTCCAAATTACATGCAAATTAAGTCTTGGCAGCAGGGCGATAGATTTACCCCACTCGGTTCGGAAAATGAAATGAAATTAAGCGATTTTTTAATAAATATGAAAATCCCTTTAATAGACAAGCAAAGCATAATACTTTTAAAATCAAAAGATGAAATTATTTGGGTTTGTGGCTTGCGCATTTCAAATAAATTTAAAGTAACAGAATCCTCTCGAAATTTCCTAAGAGCAGAGTTTAAAATCATTTAGCTGAATCATTTAATCGCTCTAATCAAAGTTCAGACAAAAAGAAAATAAAGAGGAAAAATTGCATAATCGCAGTCCAAACGCATTCCTTTAAAATAAAATTTTATCAATACTTTCATTAATAAAAAAAAATTTAATTATTTTTGAGACAAAATGTCGATTAATGTGTTTTATATATAGGAGAGATGAAAGTTTTAAAATACTTTGCATTGTTATTGCTTTTATTATGTGGATGTGAAAATTGTCCAACAAGTAATGAAGATTTAGCTCAAAATACTATTTTCTTTAATACAAAGGCTTTAAACTCAGAAAAGAGCAAAATTTTCAGTATATCCTCAAATAGCAATAATTTAAAATTTCGCGGGAATGGACAAATTTTCTCCGCTCCATCTGCTGCGAATAACATAGCGGTTTTGGAGGAGGGCGAAAATAATTTTAAAGAGCTTTTTTTGAAAAATATAAAAAGTGGAGAAAAAACGCTGCTTTTAAAAGAATCTGCTACTATAAAGATTGATAAGCCGGCGATAAGTCCAAAGAGCGGTTTTATTGCTTACCAAGGTGGCGAGCGGCAGCTTTTCATTTTTCCTTTTAAGGAGCAGATTTCTTACTTGATAAGTAATGATTTCTTAACGAATAGCATTCCCTCATTTTCGCCGAACGGGGAGTATTTAGCTTTCTTTGAAAAGCAAGGTGAATCTGAACGCGTGAAGCTAAAAGTGCTAAAAGCTAAAAATAATACTGAAGTGCTGATTGATTACACATTTGAGTATGGACTTCCAGATTATAGTGGGGATTTTGTTCCGAATTGGAGTGCAGATTCAAAAAGCATATTTTTTTCAATGGAAATCCATAGCGAGCTTTTTACTTTGAATTATGTGAATTTAGAAGAAAAGAAATTCAGTTCAATACCCGTTGATTTTGTTGGAGTAATAAACCCAGCAGTTTCAAGTGATAACGAGCTTGTTGCTTTCACTGGAATTGATGGAAATATTTATTTGTTCGACTATAAAAATGAAAATACGTTACCAGAAATTTTAGTAAAAAAAAGAAATAATTTGGAATGTTGCAATAATTCTTTATTTTCTAATGATAATAGTGTAATTTTGTACTCAAGGTATGAAAATAGTGAAATGCTTGAATTTTCAGCAAGTTTGGAAATTGTTGATTTGAAAAGCAAAAAAATTTCATTATTGATGAATAATATCGAATATGCTTTTTGGAACAGCTATGCAAAACAATGATGGGCAAAGAATATTCAAAATATAGTGATAAACAGCTTTTTGAAAATTGCAGAAGCAATTTAATCAGCAAAGATGAGCTGTTTACTGAACTATATATGCGATATTCACATCGTATTTATGCATACTGCTTGCGCATCTTGTCCTCCGAAGATGACGCAAAAGATGTTTTTCAAGAAACTTTTATCGGATTTTATAAATCAGATAAGTTTCAAAAGTTGGACTTCTATAATATTAGCATATTTGGATATTTGCTCATCAGCTCAAGGAATTTATGCTTGAATTGCAAAAGGGCGCGAAAGAATTTCGTTGCTGTTGACGAATTGCTCGACAGCTTCAACAACTCTCGTTATGAAGAAAAGGAATTATTGCAACTGATTTCTATGTCTTTAGAATTTTTAGACTTCCAGCACCGCGAGACATTTGTCCTCCATCAATACGAAGGGCTTTCTTACACAGAAATTGCCGAGATAACAGATTCAAAAGCATCAACTGTAAGAAATAGAGTTTGGCGTGCAAAAGATAAAATTAGAAAGATCTTAGCTCCTTATATTGATGATTTAAACAGAAATATGAAAGTAAATGTATGAATTATAATAATTTAATACATCAATTCCTTGATGGAGATATTGATAGCTTAAGCGAAGATTTGCTTTTCTCTAAGTTATCGCAAGACAGCGAATTGCGTGAGATTTTCAAGCAACAAGTTCAACTGCATTTGCTTGCCCAAAATGATATGTCGGCAATCACAACTCCTTCAGAAAGCACGAGTTATATTTTTTCAAGCATTGGGTTAAGCGTTCCAACCGTGGATAGCCCTGCCAATAAACAGCCCCTTTCGGCAGCCACTTTGGAAAAGCAAATTCATTCTAATTACAATAAATATCTTTCTACTGCGCTTACTGCAATTATTTCTGTTGCTCTAACAACTCTATTTTTCTTGATTAACCCAATGGATTTTCATAGCCCTAATCCAGCTGTAGCAGAAGCTTTAATGGCAAATGAAAAAAGCATCAAATATCCAATAACTTCAAATTTTGAAATAGATAATAACGATAATATAATTAGCAAAGCTAAAAGCTCTGCTGTAGAAAAAATTTCTAAAAAAAGCGATATAGCAACTCATACAAATTCAAATGAGCAAGATCTTGAAAAAGCTTCTTTTACTTTTTCGGAAAAAAGAGAAAGCAATCAGAATTTAAGCATATCTAAAAATGAAAATGAAGTATTGCTTGCTCTAAAACCATCTTCAATTCCAGAAAAGAATATGAATACAAAAGCTAATAAAAGTAGCTTGGTTGAAGGAGCTTTGTTTGGAGCTTACAATATAGATTTGAATAATTTGGGAAAATTTGGAACTAATGACACAAAAATTTCTTTGCAATGGAGGAATATTTCTACAAGCTCAAGCGGCAAAAGCAGCGAACTTCCTTCCAGCAAAGAGCCACTTTTTATAAATCAAGGGCTTGCCCTTGTGTATAAATTAGATGAAAACAACGCATTTGGTTTTGAAATTGGACAAGAGCATTTTCTTCAGCAGTTCACAAGAAAAATTGGAGAGCAAGAATACAGTTATACTCAAAACCCTGTTCTGTTTTGGTATGGCGGATTCTATAAATTGAGCTTGCCTTCTATTGGATATAAAAATATTACTCCTTTTACTCAGGTCTTTGCTGGCGGGACGAGTGCGGGTATTATTGGACGTGCCCAGCTTGGTGTTCAATATAATTACGATAATTTTTTACAATTTTACATATCTGCAGAATTTAGTTCCCTGTTTTATAATATACAAAGCAATATAAATAGAACTGATAAAACTGGCATAAGCTATGGATTGAGTTTGAGTTATTAACCTGCCATAGCATTTTAAAATTTAGTATCGCTGATTAGTAAGTGAAAATTAGCTATTATAGTATAGGTTGCAAAGTAAATTACGCCGAGATTTCGAGTATTGTTCAAAAGTTTCTTGATAATGGCGCTGAACTCGTTCCTTTTGGAGAGGACTGCGATTTAATTTTAATCAACAGCTGCACCGTTACACATCTTGCCGATTCCGATAGTAGGAAAATAATCCGCAGAGCAAAACGCAAAGCCCCTAATGCAAAAATAGCGGCAATGGGCTGCTATGCCCAGATGCAATCAGAAAAAATTGCGGAAATTGAAGGGGTGGATTACATTTTTGGGAACAAAGAAAAATTTGAGATTTTTGATTTAATTCAAAATGATTTGAAGAATGGCTTTCGAACTAAAAATAAAGATGTTCAAATCTTCGTTTCCAATTTAAGCAACTCTCCATTTTATCCAGCTTTTTCTTCTGATAACGAAAGCCATAGTCGTATTGTGTTCAAAATTCAAGATGGCTGCGATTATCATTGTTCATATTGCACTGTCGCTGCTGCCCGAGGTCCAAGCCGCTCTATGAATTTTGATGAAATAGAAAAAACAATTCGCAATATAGAGGAGAAGGGCTATAAAGAAATCGTTCTTTCCGGCATCAACCTTGGCGATTATAAGTCAAATGACGGAAATCGTTTTATTGATCTGCTGAAAATGATTGACGCAACCGATTTTAACACAAGATTCAGAATTTCCTCCATAGAGCCAAATTTGCTAACTGAAGAAATTATTGAATTAGTTGGCAATTCAAAAAAGTTTTGCCCTCATTTTCACATTCCTTTGCAAAGCGGGAGCGATAGAGTTCTTAATAAAATGAGAAGGCGATACAGCAAATCACTTTTTGAAAGCAGGGTGGAGCTAATTAAAAAGCATATACCCGATTGCTGCATTGGAGTTGATATTATTTGCGGTTTCCCTAACGAGAGCGCTGAGGATTTTGATGAAACATACTCTTTATTAAAAATGCTCCCAATTTCTTATCTACACACTTTCACATATTCTGAGCGTGCCGGAACAGATGCAATTAAGCTCAAACCCAAGGTGCAATACGAGGAAAAGAAAAGGCGAACTTTAACGCTAAGGGAATTATCGGAAATTAAAAAAATAGAGTTTTACAAAAGCCAACTTGAAAAAATAAAAAAAGTAATACCTGAGGAGTATGACGAAATCACAAGTCATTGCAAGGGCTGGACAGAAAATTATGTGCGAGTAAAATTTTTTTGCGAAAAAGAACTTGAAAGTCAGGTTGTTAGCGTAAAACTTGACTTTTTGCAAGGGGATTTAGTTTTTGGAAAAATAGCAAATAGCTCTGAATACTAATTTTTTGGGAAGCATATAAAAAATGTAGTTCCTTTGCCTTCAATACTTTCAACCCATATTTTACCATCTTGCTTTTCCATAAATTCTTTACAAAGAATTAAACCGAGACCAGTTCCTTTTTCATTTGCGGTGCCGGAGGTGGAAATGTTTACATCTATTTTAAATAGATTGTTCACCTTTGCTTCACTCATTCCTACTCCGTTGTCTGCAATGGAGATAGTTATTCCATCTGCACTACTAAAAGCATCCACGCTTACAGTTCCTTTTTCATTAGTGAATTTGATTGCATTTGAAATAAGATTTCTTAAAATGGTATTAAATAAGTTCAGATCGGCATAAACTAAAAGCTCATTTTCAACTTCGTTTACTAATTCAATTTTCTTCTCATTGGCATTTATTTTTAAAAGGTCTAAAATTTGGTATAAGGCAGGGTATAGGGCAAATTCTGTTTTATTGACTTTGATTAAGCCACGCTGAGAGCGGGACCATTCTAAAAGATTTTCAAGCAAAGAATACAATTGCTTGGAAGATTCCTTAATAATTGCAAGGAATTCAATTCGCTCTTTTTCTGTAAAAGTGTTGTAAGAATCGGAAAGCATAGAAGTTATTCCTCTAAAGCTGGAAAGGGGGTTTTTCATATCGTGAGCCATAATAGAGAAAAACTTGTCTTTTGTGTTATTAACTTCTTCCAATTGCTTGTTCTTTTCTTGCAACTCAATATTTAGGAAGTCAAGCTTCTTGTATGCTTTAGATTTTTGCTTATAGTTAATTAATAGCATTATTGAAAAAAAGACGGTAATAAGCACAATAGCGATAATGGAGGCGATTATAGCTTTATATCTTTCGTCGCTTGCTTTTTTTTCTGCAAGCATTAAATTTTCTTTTTTTTCAAATTCATAATTCTTCTCTAATTCTATTAATTTATTAGAGCTTTCTATGCTAAAAAGAGAATCTTTTCCTTTTCCATATTCTATATAATGTTCGAGGGCTTTTTCCCAGTTTTTTGTCAAGCTGTAAACGGAATAAAGGGAATAGTGAGCTTTATAATTTATTTCAAGCGATTTTATGTCGATTGCAAGCTCAAGCGAGCGTTTAAAATATTCGATTGCTTTATTGTATTTCTTTTCTTTTTTATAAAGGCTTCCCAGCTGCCCATAACAAGAAGAAATGCCGTCTATATCTTTTAAGTTTTTAAAATAGTCTAATGCTTCAAGAAAACACTTTTTTGCATCTTTATGTTTTTTTAATTGCAAATAAGAAGAGCCTAAATTGAATGTGATATTTGCAATATTTTGTTCCTTCTTTATTTTTTTTGCTAATACTAAAGCTTCCTCTTGAATGTTCTTTGCACTTTCTAATGAATCCATTGAAAGATATGTGATGCCAACATTGTTCATTGTTGATAAAAAGGAAACAGTGTCTTTGAGTATTCGTTTTAAATGCAAGGACTTATTAAAATAATCCAAAGCTTTATCGAATTGCCTTTGATATCGGTATATAATTCCAATATTATTATAGTTCCGGGCAATGCCGGCTGTGTCTTTCATTTCTTCATTTATTTTTAAAGAATTGAGGTAAGCATCAAGTGCTTTGGTGTAAAGGCTTTGGGCAATATATACATTCCCAATACCTCTATAAGCGTTGGATAAGCCTTTTTGATAATGAGCTTTTTCAGCTCGTTCCTTTGCCATTAATAAATAGTTTAAAGCCTCCTTATGCTTGAATAAAAGTAAATATTCTTTCCCTATTTCATATAAGTTTTCAATATTTTTTTCTTCGCTTTCTAATTTTCCTTGCAATGCGAGCAAGCTATCCAATTTTTGCTGAGCAATTACACTGTTCACAGGATAAAGAGAAGATAATATAAGCAAAATCAAAAAAAGTAGTATATTTTTCATATATTTTGAGCCTCCAAATAAAAACACAAGTGCATTTAGCTTTACTAAATAGTTCTATTTTATTCAGCTTTTTTATCAATTATACAGAATAAGTTTAAAGCTAAATGTTTTATTTTCAAAATTATCATATTCTTCTGTAAACTGTATTTACTTCTCTATCAGGTCAAATATGTTTGTTTAACTAAAACAGTTAATATATTGATCTGTCTTTGAGCTTTCGGGATCTTCCTTCTTTTTATTTTTTGCTTTCTTAGTTTTTTCTTCTTTAGTTAGCTTGTGAAGCTCAGCAAATCGCTTTGCTGCAAGAGCAAATAAGCTGTTCTTTGTAAAATTCCCCTGCTTGTTCATTTCTCCAGCCGATAGCCCAAAAAGAAGTGGGGTTGCATCTTCAATTTTTGCAAAAGAATAAATTTTGAAATTTCCTTTTTTCACATCTTCAATAATTTCTTCGGAAAGCATTAAATCTTTCACATTTTGAGTTGGAATGATTACGCCTTGGTTTTCTTTAAAGCCACGCTCCTTGCAAATTTCATAAAAACCGGTAATTTTCTCATTCACTCCACCAATTGGCTGAATGTCCCCTTTCTGGTTAATCGAGCCGGTGATTGCATAAGTTTGCTTAATCGGAATGTTTGTTAAAGCAGATAGCAGAACGTAGATCTCGGCTGCCGAAGCGCTATCGCCATCAACGCCAGAGTAGGACTGCTCGAAGGCAATAGAAGCTGTCAATGTAAGCGGCTCTTTTCTTGCAAAACGATCGCGGAGAAAACCGCTTATAATCAAGGTAGCCTTATCAAGAATTTCGCCGCTCATTCCAGATTCACGCTCTATGTTAATTATACCATCGGTTCCGGGTGAAATCGCAGCCGTTATTCTTGCCGGTTTTCCAAAAGAAAGTATTCCGTTATTTAAAACTGTTAAGCCGTTAATCTGCCCAACGCGTTCTCCACAACTATCTATCAATAAATTGTTTTCAAGGATTTGACGCTTAATTTTTTCGTCAAGCAAATCGTTGCGATACTTCCTGTTTTTTATGGCAATTTCAACATCTTTTCTACATATATATTTATTATAACTATCTCTAAAGAAAAATGCAGATTCATAAAGAATGTCAGCCACATCAGAAAATTTTAGTGTAATTTTATCTTGTGTTCCAGAATGCTCGACAGCCCATTCAATTATTGCCGCAACGCCATCGGGAGTGCAATGGGGCAAGTTTTCTTCTCTACAAATCTTTGCTATGAATCGGGCATAATTTTCAATTATTTCTGAGTTTCGCTTTGTTTCATAATCGAATTGCGCATTAATTTTGAAAATCTTTTTAAATCCTTTTTCATACAGATAAAGCATTTGGTAAAGAGATGAGCCACCAATAAGGATTACCTTAACATTCACTTCTATTGGCTCAGGCTTAATTAAGAGCTGAGAAAATTGGAAAAGAGATTCATAAGGCTGGATTTCCAATTTTCCATAAAGTAATATTCTTTTTAAGGTTTGCCAAACTCCGGGCTCAGAAAACAAATCTAAAGCATTCACAATTAAATAGCCTTGGTCATCTTTTAAAATTGAGCCAGCTTTTATTTTTGTAAAATCAGTTCTCCAAAATCCGCGTGGATCGAGAGTTCTTTCTATTGTTCCAAAAAGATTTGTGTAGGAAGGTGTCGTTTCAATAACGATTGGATAATCGTTTGTTTGGGAATTATCCAAAACGACATTCACTTCAAATATTTGATATTTTTCCTCATCGTCTTGTTGCTCTTGAGCTTGTGCTAATGGCATTTGCGATTGGCTCGCTTGTTGGAAAAATATTGTTAAATTATTTAAAATATAGTCTTTTACTTCTTCAATATAATTTTCTAACGACTCGTTTGAATATGTTTTAATTATATCATTAAAAAGAGAAGTAACCACAATGGCAGCAGCGGCTTTTTCTACGCTTATCATTTCAGTGCGAAATTCCTGCATTAGCTTCAAACCTTTTGAGGCTAAATCAAAAATTTCATTGTGGAATTGCCTATAATTTTTACGAAGCTCCTCTGCTTTTTCTTCAGAAATAATGCCTTTTTCTATAAACCCATCAAGCTCAGAAATTTGAACAGCTTTGCTTTCAATTACCGGGAAAACTTCTGGAACAACGCTGCCATTTTCGTTTTCCAACTGCCCACGGACAAAGCCAAAGGGTCTTATTTTCGTGTCAAATTCATTTAATATGTCGTGCTCTTTTTTCTGATATTCTTCTATTAACTGAATGCGCTGCTGTTTAAAATTTTCTTCTTCAAATAATTTGGGCAGCCGTCTTCGCAAATAAGTAATAGAATCTTTCATAGAGCTGGCAAATTTTTTCCCTTGACCATGCAAAAGTTTAATAAGGCGGGGCGCGTCTTGATCCTTGAAATTATTCACATAGCAATAATCATAAGTCATTGGACAGCTTTTAGTTACATTTTCAAGCATCATTTTCACTGTGGTCAATCGTCCCGTTCCGGAAAGACCTGAAACGAAAATATTATAACCTTTCACAAAAAGCTCAGCTCCAAGCTTAATTGCGTCAATTGCTCGCGGCTGTCCGACAATGCTATCCAAAGGCTCAAGCTCTTTTGTAGATTCAAATTTAAAAATATCATCTGGGCAGCGCCATCTTAGAGCGTCTGCTTCTATCTCTACACAGGAGGAATTAGTTTTATCAAAATTATTTTTTAATTGAGTGCTTTCTTCAACAATTTTTTTCATAAACTTCAAATTTTATTAAAAAACCCATTTTTAGCAAATTAGTATATTTTCATTACAAAAAAAAGATAAAAATTTTGCAAAAAGATTTGGATTATTTAAAAAAACTGTTTAAATTTGTATGCTATGATAATGTGAATTATCAAAAAGCCACCTTAGCTCAGTTGATAGAGCAGCTGATTTGTAATCAGCAGGTCGTTGGTTTGAGTCCGACAGGTGGCTCAAAAAAAGCCGATGAAAGTAAATCATCGGCTTTTTTGTTTTTTTTGTATTAGAGCATAAGAAGATATAATTTGCTGATTTTCAAGTGAAAACTAAATAAAAACTATTTTATCATTTCCTCGCAAACTTTGAGCATCTTTTTTGCGGAATTTTTCCAAGAAAATTGCTCAGCCCATTGGACTGCCCCTTCTGAGAGTTTTTTTTGCAAGTCCTTATCTGTAAATACCTTATAAATTAAATCACTTAGCTCGTCAATATTGCCATATTCATAAAGCATACCCGATAATCCATCTTTTACAGAATCTCTGAGCCCGGGAACATTAGCAGAAATCACGCAGCTCCCGCAAGCATTTGCCTCAATATTTGTAATTCCCCAGCCCTCTTTTATTGAAGTATTTGCAACGCAATGAACTTGACTTAAAATTCTCTTTTTGTCCTCCTCGCTCACATATCCAAAAAAAGTAGTTTGCTCAAAAATATTTAATTCCTTTGCCAACCTTTCTAATTCCTCTTGATAATCGCCTCGTCCTAAAATGAATAGCTTTGCGTTTGGAATGCGTTCCGTTACTTTTGCAAATGCTAAAAGCAACTGTTGGACGCTCTTATATTTTTTTAATCTGCCGAAGTAAGCCACGGTTGGATCTTCCAACTTTTCACCTACTTTCATTGGAAAATCTTCCTGACTAATCGCGTTTTCAACTATACTAAATCTTTTTTTATCGAAACCTCTTTCTAAAAACTCAGATAAAGTGCTTTCGGAAACGACCACGAAATTTGTTTTTTTATAAATAAAATCAATCAATTTTTCAGCAAAAACAACGTAGAGTCCAGAAAGCAATCCCGCTTGGTTAAAAATGCTTTTTCCAAAAAAATGATGGCTAATAGCGAGCAAGGGCTTTTTCACGTAAAGCGGGGTGTAAAAAGGAATTTTGTTTATATCGTCAATAACTATGTCAAATTCCTCTTTCCTGTATTTTTTCCAGTAAAGATAAGGCACCCAAAAATTAAACATATTTCGCGAGCCATAACGCTCAACTTCAATTCCGTCAATGACTTCAGCTTCTAATGAATTTTTATAACGATAGGAAACCAGCTTTACTTGGTGTCCAAAAGATGCGATGTGCTTGAAAATCTCATGCAGATGCACTTCAGCGCCACCTCCAAGCGGGCTCTTAATGTCCTGCCAGTTAAATATCAAAATTTTCATTTCAATTCCTAATGCTTATTTCGATATTACAAATATAATTCATTTTGGCATAATGCTTGCAATATAATAGTTAAAATATTGTAAACCTATTGAAAATAAAGTATTAGAGGAGAAAATGCAAAAAATTGCTAAATATTGGACAAAAAGATGGCTAAATAAAAATTTGTGGCTATTATTCTTCATTGGAATTTTTACTCTTATGCTCTTTTCTTGCAGCGCTCCTCGAGGAATAAAAAGCACTTATAGAGCAAAAAATTTGCCTAATAATAATCAAAATGTGGAAAAAGCCACTGAACAAGTTGCAATGGACGAGGAAAATGGCGAACAAATTATAGAAGCAGATGAATATTCCTCAGATTATATAGAACAAAATTATATCAATCAAAATGATAATGAACAGATTTCTCAAAACAAGCAAGTTCCAACCCTCAATCAAATGATGAGGCAATACGAAGAAGAGCAAATCGCAATCAAAGAAGATATTCAAACGATGAAAGGCGATATTCAAGATTTGAAGTATTCCGTTGACGAGGTGAAAAGATTGCTGAGCGCGGTCAGCGATGGAGAGCAAGAATACGCAGTAGCGGGTGTGCCCCCAGCTAATCAAACCTTCGCAAGTGAAAAAAAGAATAACAATAAAAGCATAATTCTTTCCGATGAAGAAGCTGATTATAGTAAAAAAACAAGGCAGCCTGCCCCAACTCAAAAAACTATGCAAGCGAAAGCACAGACGCAAAAAGCAAAACCCAAGCCAACTGAAAGCAAAAAACAGGTTGTTCCAACAGCGAGCAGCCAGCAAGTTTTAAACAGTGCGCCAAGCTCGGCAGCAGTCCAAGAAAAAGTAGATATACAGGAAGCAATAAATTTGATTAAAAATAAGGATTTTAATCAAGCAATTTCGAGTTTGAACAGCCTTGCTGCAACTGAGAAAGACCCAAGCACTCTTGCAGGCTGCAATTACTGGTTAGGAGAAGCGCATTTTGCTATAAAAGAATGGGATAAATCAATTCAGTATTATCAACAAGTTCTTCGCTCAAAAGACTCACAATATAAAGACAATGCCCAAGCGATGATTGCAGAAATTCACTGCCGCGTTGGGAAAATTAACGAAGCCCGACAAGCTTTTTCGGAATTAATTGAGAAATACCCAAGCAGCCAATATATTCCGCGAGCAAGAAGGATGCTGCAACAGCTTTAAGTAGAAGAAACTGTCTGATCTGTGATTACTCAGATTAAATTGATTTCACTGATTATTTTTTGGAAAAATAGAAAATCTGTGAAATAAGAAAATCAGTTTAATCACAGTTCAGACAGTCACTCTTCATACATTCAGAATTGCCCTTGACAGCTTTATTCCACTGTTACGGCTTTTACTAAATTGCGTGGGTTATCGACATTGCAGCCACGTTCAATAGCAATGTAATAAGAAAGTAGTTGCAGCGGCAAAACAGAAAGCAATGGAGTTAAAATATCTATTGTCTTTGGTATAGTGATTACGTGGTCCGCATAATCCTTAATTCTTTTATCTCCTTCGGTTGCGATAACAATAACTTTTCCTTTTCTCGCCTTAACTTCTTGAATGTTAGAAATGATTTTTTTGTAAATCTCATCTTGCGGCGCAACGAATACTACAGGCATATTTTCGTCAATAAGTGCTATTGGTCCGTGCTTCATTTCAGCAGCGGGATAGCCCTCGGCGTGAATGTATGAGATTTCTTTCAGCTTTAATGCACCTTCAAGCGCGACAGGGAAATTAATTCCTCTACCAAGATAAAGGCAATTTGAGGTTTTTGAATAAAGTTTTGCTATTTCTTTAATATTTTCTGTATTATCCAAAATGCTTTTCATTTGATCTGGAATTTTCAGCATTGCCTTAGCTATTTTTATACCATCAACTTGTGAGAGATTACGCATTCTCCCAATATGCAGTGCAATAAGCAAGAGAGCAGCAATCTGAGAGGTAAAGGCTTTTGTAGATGCAATTCCAACCTCAGGTCCAGCGTGAATATAGACGCCAGCATCTGTTGCACGAGCAATGCTACTACCAACAACATTTACAATTCCCAATGCTACTGCTGATTTGCGTTTTACTTCTTTAATAGCTGCAAGCGTGTCTGCGGTTTCTCCACTTTGAGAAATTGCGAATACTAAATCGTTTTTGTCTAATATTGGGTTGCGGTAGCTAAATTCGGAGGCATATTCTACCTCAACTGGAATTTGAGCAAGCGTTTCAAAAAAATACTCTCCAACAAGTCCGCTATGCCAAGAGGTGCCGCAAGCAGTTATAATTATTCGCTTTGTGTTTTTAATTTTATCAATGACAGGCAAAAGTCCTCCCAGACGCACATCACCTTTTTCAGCCAATAAGCGGCCTCTTAGAGTTTCAAAAAAAGTATTAGGCTGCTCGTGGATTTCTTTTAGCATAAAATGCTCATAGCCGCCTTTTTCAATTTGCTCAATATCAAATTCGATTAAATGAACTTTATTATTAGTTGCAATATTATCTATTGTTTTAGTGTAAAAACTATCTTTTTTCAGCACTGCCATTTCATTGTCGGATAAGTAGATAACTTGACGCGTGTGCTGGATGATGGAAGAAGCATCAGAGGCAGCAATGTATTCATCATCGCCAATGCCAATCAGCATTGGGCTTCCGCGGCGGGCTAAAATCAATTTATCTGGCTCGTATTTAGAAATTACAGCGATCCCAAAAGTGCCATCTACCTCGGACAAAGCAAGTCGAACAGCTTCATCTAAATTCTTTACTTTATTGTAAAGAGCGCCAATGAAAACTGCAAGGACCTCGGTATCGGTTTCCGATTTAAAGGAAAAACCCTCCTCGCTCAGCTTGGTCTTTAAAGCTGAATAGTTCTCAATAATTCCATTGTGGACGATAGCGATATTGCCAGAGTTATCGCAGTGTGGGTGGGAGTTTATGTCGTTTGGAGCGCCGTGAGTTGCCCAACGGATGTGAGCAATTCCAATATTAGATGAAATGTCTTTTTGCTCCAAAATTTTTTCTAATTCGGCGATTTTTCCAGCTTTTTTCGCAATCAGCAAGTCCTTGCCGTCAAACAAAGAAATTCCTGCTGAATCGTAACCGCGATGCTCTAACTGCTTGATCCCATTGAGCAACAAATGCTTTGCTTCTTGCTTCCCTATGTAAGCAACGATTCCACTCATAATTGTCTCCTATTTATAGTTGTGTAAAAAAATACAATTTTCATTTTTTCAAAAATAAAAAAAAATAAAAAACGCAAATAAAAAAAATACAGCTTGAGCAGGTTTATGAAATCTTAATGCTCATTTTTTCACTTTAAGTTATTTTCATAAAAAGACAATGAATTTTAACACAAGAATAAAGCTAAATTGTTTCTATTGTCTTTTTTATTCTCCAAAGAAATTCTACAGCTTCGTCACGGTTTTTGATGAGTAGAACTGCACTGATTTTATTGTTTTTCTCTATTATTTTTAAATTATCGTAACTTAGAAAAAACTCGCTTAGTTCTGGGAAAACTAATTCATAAAAGTCTTTATTTCCAGACAAAGGAAATTCAATAGTTAGCTTGTCTTCCTTTAAACTTAACTTTTTTATTCCAGTATTTAAAGCAGAAATTCTTAATTTTACTGAAAAAATTAAATCCCTTACTTCTCTGGGAAGTTTGCCATAGCAATCCTCCATTTCATTTACAATCTGCTCTAAATCGGAATTGCTTTTTGTTTCGTAAAGTTTTTTGTAAAGAGTAAATCTTTCAGAGTTATTACTTATGTAGCTTTGCGGGATGTAAGCATCAGTGTTTATTTCGATGCTTAAATCTGAATTTTGCAAATAATCGCACTTTTCTTCTTCAAGCTCTTTAAATAAATCCGGAAATTTTTCAAGCTTGGTTTCTTTAACGGATTCGTCGAGAATTTTTTGGTATAAATCGAAGCCAATTTCATTTATAAAACCGCTTTGCTGAGGACCAAGTAAATCTCCAGCTCCACGAATTTCCATATCACGCATAGCAAGGTTGAAGCCACTTCCAAGCTCAGTAAACTCCTCTATTGCTAATAAGCGTTTTAATGTGTTGCCGGCAAGCGTTTTTATTGGTGGAACGATTAGATAGCAATAAGCCTGAATATTGCTCCTTCCCACTCTTCCGCGAAGCTGATAAAGCTCAGCTAATCCAAAATTTTGCGCCCTATTTATGAAAATTGTGTTAGCATTAGGAATATCCAAGCCCGATTCTATGATCTTTGTTGCAAGGAGAACATCAATTTTTTTAGCAAGAAATTTTTCCATAATTTGTTCAAGCTCGCTTGTCCTAAGCTGCCCGTGTGCAATACCAATTTTTAAGGTTGGCAATAGCATTTGCAAATCCATAGCTATTTTATCAATATCCTTCACCTTGTCTGTAACAAAAAAAACCTGTCCCCCTCTTTCGATTTCTTGCATAGCTGCCTCGCTAATTATTTTATTGTTCCACTCAACTATTTCAGTAATAGTTGGGATTCGGTTTCGGGGCGGAGTTTCAATTACGCTCAAATCTCTTGCTCCGAGTAAGGAAAAATTAAGTGTCCTTGGGATTGGAGTTGCTGTCAAAGTCAATGTGTCAACGTTAGTTTTAAGGGTCCTTAAACGTTCCTTTGCACCAACGCCAAAGCGATGTTCTTCATCAACAATCAATAAGCCTAAGTCCTTGAATCCAACGTCATTACTTAAAATTCTATGCGTTCCAATTAAAATATCAATCTTCCCTTCTTTTAACTTTTGAACTATGCTTTGCTGCTCTTTTTTTTGCTTGAAGCGAGAAAGGGATTCGATTATCACAGGGTATTGCTGCATTCTATCTTTAAAAGTAATGTAGTGCTGCTCTGCTAATATTGTAGTCGGAACGAGGACAGCGACCTGCTTTTCTGCCTGAACTGCCTTGAAAGCAGCGCGAATTGCAATTTCAGTTTTTCCGAAGCCAACATCGCCGCACACTAACCTATCCATCGGAATTTCTTGCTCCATATCTCTTTTTACAGCGTCTGTGGTTTCTGCTTGGTCTATTGTATCCTCATAAATAAAGGAGGCTTCAAGTTCTTTTTGCCAAATATTGTCCGCTGGAAATGTGCTTCCTTTTGCTTCTTTTCGTTTAGCATAAAGTTTTATCAAGTCAAATGCAAGCTCTTTTAATCTTTGCTTTGCCTTTGCTTTTTTCCGATTCCATTCGTTTGAGCCGAGTCGCGAAAGCTTTGGCACTACTCCATCGGCAGCATTGTATTTTTGAATTAAGTGCAGGTAATTCAAATTTACGTAGAGCGTTCCATCGTCAGCAAAAATGAGTTTTATACAGTCTTGCAATTTTCCGGCAACCTGAATTGTTTGAAATCCATTGAATTTGCAGATGCCTTTTTCTTCGTGAACAAGGTAATCGCCGAGCTGAAGTTGTTTTATTTCTTTTAAGGAAATGCTTTGCTTTTGCTTGTATTTTTTAGAGCGAATAAGGACTTGTTTTCGTGAAAAAATTTGATGCTCAGTGAAGCATGCAATTTTACTTTGCTCGAGAATAAAGCCTTCAAAGAAATCTTTTTCAAGCCAAATTATATTTTTCAAGTATTCTTGAAATACTTCCAGCTCAATATTTTTAAAATCCTCATCTTCTTTCATTTCAGCAAGTTCGATTGCATTTTCAACAATTTCACGAAAGCGTTGCAAATGGATTTTTCCTTCTGCGGAAATTATTATTCTATAATCTTCTTTGCTTAAACGTTTCAAATCCCTTATGAAATCCTTTACAGTTGCTTGATAGAAAGGTTGTGGCAGGCTGTGGAGAGTAAAATCCGCTTTCCCAAAATCATTCAAATATAATTTCTTAAATTCTATGAACTGCTTGGTTTCTGGGGCGTTAATTTCAGCACTTTCAAGGTAATCAATTACAATTAAAGTGTCCTGAGGGATATAGTCGAAAATATTGCCTTGCTCTGCCTCAGTGCTTGAATGGAATATACTTGAAATAAATTCAACGTTTTCAAAATTCCCGATGCTTCTTTGAGAAAGCGTTTCAAATTGACGAATAGATTCAATGCTATCGCCCCAAAATTCAATTCTCAATGGATTTTCCCAGCCAATAGGAAAAATATCAAGAATTCCACCGCGAACTGCCATATCCCCTTGAAAGGAAACATACTCTTTTTTTTCAAAGCCGTTAAGGGCAAGTTGATTAACAAGCTCGGTGAAGTCGGTTTCGCTATCTTTTTCCAAAAGGATTATTGAATCGGAAATACTGGCTGGCTTTGGAATTGATTTTTGCAAAACCGAAGGGGTGGATATGGATATAGAAAAATCATTCTTTTGCAAAGAAGAAAGCCCATCGACAAGCCAAATATTCGATTCATCAAGATTTTCTGTTTTTAATCGAACAGTGCTTGGCGCTTCAATTAAAAGAGCAATATTTCGAGTATCAATAAGTATTTCTAAGTCATTGAACCAGCCGGAGGCTTTTGTGTTGTTTTCTGCTAAAATTAAAATATTTTGCTTTTTTTTATTCCAAATGCTTGCAATTAAGAAAGATTTTAGCGAGCCACTTAAATGCTTTACTTTTATACTATCTCTTTCACTTTCAAGCAATTTAATTATATCGGAGCTAAAACTTAAATCTGAGCTTAATCTTTCAAGTTGTTTAAGATATTTTGGCTTTTCCTTCTTTTTTCTGCCGAGTTGCATTTTATATTTTTTTACTTATTTTGTGCTTTAAAATTTTTCTTTTTTAGAAAAATACAAATATATTATAAATAATTGGTTTATTTTTGTAAGTTGTTTGTTAAAACGTAGCTTTTCTCTAAATAAATGTATTTTTCATAAACTAGTTGGAGCTAATATGAAAGCAAAATTTTCGCTCTTTTTAATGCTATTTCTTAGCGTTGCAGCATTTTCACTCGCGGCAAAAAACGATGACAATATTGCTGTTGTTGCAATCCCTTTTTTGGGAGGGCACACAATTTACAAATATCCTACAATCGAATTTATGTGGGGCGCTGGAAAAGCAAACACGCACAGCGACTTGCTATCTCAAGAGTTCCTAAACAATGGTCTTATGGATTTTCGCGTTGGCTTTACAACAAAAAAAATTAATTTAGCAAATTTTAGGAACAGTGATATTATTGACGTTTCTTTCAACTATTTGTTTCTTAGCAGGTTTAGCAAAGATTATATGTTGGGCGATCTCGCGTCACAGGGGAAAGTAGAGTTTGACGGTTGGAAATTCGGTGCCACCCATTCTCGAGGGTTGGCGTATAAATTTAATGAGAATTCAGATTTATTGCTTTATAATAGCAAAGGGATAGTATGGATGGATCCTAATTTTTCATCAGATTCCATTGGCGACCAATTAGCTGAATTAAAAAATAGATTTGGAGACGCAATCCGCTTTGGAAATTGCTTTGAAGCTGGTGTGAAATATCAAATAATCGCTCCTCTTGCTATTGATATTGCTTACGAAAGAACGGTGCTTTACCCGCGGCATCTTTTTTGGTATTGGACTGCTAGCGAGATGATCGAAGCAGCGGGGCATGGCTTAGTAAATTGCTTTGTATATCAAGTTGCTAAATCTTCACCATTTGCAGCACCGGTTGTGAATTTCCTTTTACAAAACATTGTGTCTTATGCTGCTTTTGAGCTGAGAAAAAGTAAAATGAATTGGCCCTTCGATACTTCTATGCCAATTTTAACAGATAGTTATAAAATCGGTATTTCAACAGCATTTTAGAATATTTTAGCTTTTGTTTTAATAATTAATCAAAAAATATTTTTACACTGAAAACAAACAGAACTAAGAAACAGATAAAAAAATGCAGATTACAAGAAAGGATTACATAGCTCGCATCAATAGAGTAATTGATTTTATTGACGGAAACCTTGACCAAGAGCTGACTTTGGAAAAACTTGCAAGTGTTGCAAATTTTTCTCCCTACCACTTTCATAGAATCTTTAGCGCTATGGTGGGTGAAACTTTATTTCAATTTATACAAAGATCTCGTTTGCAAAAAGCGTGTAAAAAGCTTATCGAAAGCCCGAGTATGACCGTAACTGAGATTGCATATAGCTGCGGCTTTTCGTCTCCTTCTGCCTTCGCGCGAGCTTTCAAGGAGTTTTATGGCTGCTCTGCTTCTGAATACCGGGAGGCAAAAAATGTTTCAAAAAGCAATTTAAGTGAATCAAATAGCAATTTATGTATATTGAATAGCAATAAACGGAAAGCAATATTGGAAGATAGCTTTTATTTTAGTAGTGCATTTAATAACAATTTTCAAAATACTATTTGGAGTTTAAAAATGAAAAACAGCGAAATTCAAACCAATGTCGAAGTGAAGGAGCTTCCGGAAATGCACTTTGCTTATGTGAGAAATATCGGTCCTTACAAAAATAATCCAAAGCTATTTGAAACGCTTTTTGGAAAAATTTTCGCTTGGGCGGGACCAAGAGGCTTGTTTCAAGTCCCAGAAACTAAAATGCTTGCGGTTTATCACGATGACCCAAGTATGACAGATGAATCTAAATTACGAATTAGCGTTGGAATAACCGTTGCGCCAGAGACGAAAGTAGAGGGAGAAATTGGTAAAATGATTATTCCGAGTGGAAAATACGCACTTGCTCATTTTGAAATTGACAGCAATCAATACGAAGAAGCCTGGAATTTAGTTTATGGTGGCTGGCTGCCTGAAAGCGGCTATGAAACAGACGACCGTCCTTGCTTTGAAATGTATTTAAATGACCCGAAAGCGCACCCTCAAAACAAGCACATTCTCAACATTTGCGTTCCCGTGAAGCCAATGGAATAGTGCAGATTTTGTTTTTTTCAAAGATTTTTTAAATCCCCCCAGCCCTTTTTCAAAGGGGGAGATTCTTTTTAGGTGGGGGACACAGAACAGTCCTGTGTCCCCCGCTGGCGGGGGAAGGGGGTGGATATTGCATTGGGACATCCTTCGCTACGCTCGGAATGATAAGCATAGATTATCAAGGAACTTATGGAGTTATTAACATATTAACAAAAAGAAAAAAAGAAGCAAAAAAAGAAAAACTATAATAACAATTATAAATAATCTATTTTTTCTCTTTCTTCACAACGCAACATACGATGACTGCGCAA
Organism: Ignavibacteria bacterium; assembly: GCA_012522895.1. Lineage (GTDB taxonomy): Bacteria > Bacteroidota > Ignavibacteria > Kapaibacteriales > UBA2268 > JAAYJM01. Next base: position 3,868 of record JAAYJM010000207.1, on the reverse strand, counting down.
AGGATCCACAGCCCGCCAGCGGGGGAAAACGATGTCATTCTTCAATAAATTCATGTTTTTCCTTATAAGCTGCTTCTTACTATGTCATGCAAGCGTATTAATCCAACGCAACGGTGCTGCTCATCTACAACGGGCAGAACAGAAATTTGACTTTGCCTGTTTTCCATCAAGGCAAGGGCTTCACCAAGAAATTTATACATATTAACTGAAATAGGGTTTCGGGTCATCAAATCATCAACAATTTGGCTGCTAATATTGTCGTTTTTTTGCAAAGCTCTCCGCAAATCGCCATCGGTTATAATCCCTTTCAATTTGCTATCTTTATCGCAAACACAGACGCAGCCCAAGGCTTTGTTTGTCATCTCAATAATTGCATCGCGGAAAGCAGTCCCAAGGTATGTTATTGGCAAACTGCTATTTCTGTGCATAATATCCTTGACCCGCAAAGTGATATTTTTTCCTAATTGTCCAAGCGGGTGCTGACGAGAAAAGTCTATTGTAGTAATGTTTTTGTATTTGATAATGCTCGAGGCAATAGCGTCTCCAATGGCAAGAGAAACTGTGGTGCTGGTGGTGGGAACAATGTTCAATGAGCAGGCTTCCTTTTCTATGCTCGCGTTTAAAACAATGTTGCTATGCTCGGCAAGGAAGGATTTTGCGTTGCAAACGATGGAAATAATTTTTGCAGAACGACTTTTAATAAATGGAACAAGCCGCACCAACTCGTCTGTGGAGCCGCTTTTGGAAAGCATTAAAACGCTGTCCTGCTCGGATACAATCCCGATGTCGCCGTGAAGCGCCTCAACTGGGTGAAGGAAAAATGCAGGCGTTCCAATGCTTGTGAGGGTTGCAGCAATTTTTTTTGCTACAATGCCAGATTTTCCTACCCCAGTTGTAATAACGTTTTTAGAAGAAATAATTAGCTTTACCGCTTCTGCAAAGCTATTGTCCAAGCTATTGCAAATTTTTTCTAAAGCTCTTATTTCTTCTTGAATTACCCTTTTGCCTTCCAGAACTAATTCGCTATTTCCAATCATTTTGATTAATTAAATAAATTTTTAGAAAAGCCATTTTTCATTTTTAAGTTAGACTTTGACTTTACCCAATTTTGCCGATACAAAGGACAGTCTCATCCCAAGAATCTGCCGTGAAGTCAGCTATAGTTTTTTCTGTGTTCCTTGAGCTTAATTCTGCCGATGGGTCGCCTTGGTAGCGAATTGCTTTCATTCCAATTCCTTTTGCGCCGGCAATATCGGTTTGCTCAATGTCTCCAATGTGTAGAGCTTCTTCGGCTTCGATATCGAGTTGCTCGAGTATGGTGAAAAATGCTTTTGGGTGCGGCTTTGAAACCAGCGTTTCATCGCTAAAGCTAAAAGCTTCAAAATATTGAATAAGATCATTTGTTTTGAGCAGTTCTCTTAAAGCGTAACCGGGGGTGAATCCGGTGTCTGAAACGATTGCTAACTTATATTTTTCTGAAAGCTTTGCCAGTGCTTCTTTTAGTCCGGGCAAAATGGCTGGAGGGTGTTCCAAGGTGCTATTAGCAAACTCATTTGCAACTTTTTCAATGATATTTTTATCGAAAGGCAAATCGAGGCAATGCCAAAAGAATGCAATAGTGTCTTTGGGACGTGGCGTTCGCATTTCTTTTATCCAGATTTCATTAAAATATTCCCAAGAAGCTTGCATAGCTTTGTTGAACTCACTTTGTTCGATTTTCCTGTCAAAGGATTCGATTGCGATCGCAAGCTTTTGCAATCTAAACTGATTACGTTTTGCTCCGTTGCTTGAATCGAACATTGTATTCCAAAAGTCTATTGTTATTAATTTTAAAGACATCTTTTTCTTCAGTTAAATAAAACAAAAAATTACTTTTCACCACCCAAACTTTGCTTAATGAAAGGACTGAGCAAATCTATTGGAATTGGGAAAACGGTTGTTGAATTCCTTTCTGTTGCAATGTCGGAAAGAGTTTGCAAGTAACGGAGTTGGAGAGCAACCGGGTAATCCTGAATAGTTTGTGCAGCTTCAGAAAGTTTTTGAGCAGCTTGAAATTCACCTTCTGCATTAATAACTTTTGAACGCCGCTCACGCTCAGCTTCAGCTTGCTTTGCCATTGCTCGCTGCATTTCTGGTGGTAAATCAATTTGCTTAACTTCAACGGAAGAAACCTTGATTCCCCAAGGCTCGGTGTGCTCGTCAATAATTTCTTGAAGCAATTTATTAATTTTATCGCGCTCTGCAAGCAGCTCATCAAGATCGGATTGCCCGAGTATGCTTCGCAGCGTAGTTTGAGCAATTTGATTCGTTGCAAAAAGATAATTTTCTACATCAATTATTGCTTTATCTGGAAACATAACTCGAAAATACAGCACAGCATTAACTTTTATAGAAACGTTATCTTTTGTAATCACATCTTGCGGTTGAATATCCATCGTGATAGTCCTCAAGCTCACCCTTTCCATTTTATCAATAAAAGGAATAAGGATTATAATGCCAGGACCTTTCACTCCGATAACGCGGCCAAGTCGGAAAATTACTGCTCTTTCGTATTCTTTCAGTATTTTCAAAGCAGATGAAATTACAAGAATGAGTAGTAATATAATTATTATAGTTGTTGATGGGATTTCCATAACACCTCCAAATATGAATTAATATTTATTTTTTTGAAACAGTTAAAGTCAAGCTATCAATGGATTTAACAATTATTTCATCGCCTTTTAAAATTGTATCCTCAGATTTTGCTTTCCAAATTTCTCCGTGAACTTTTACCTTGCCAATTTCGTTTGGGGAAATGTCTGTCATAGCAATTCCAATTTCAGTTTTTATGCCCTCAGCGCCAGTTGCGCGCTTTTTATATTGTGCTTTTATTCCAATTGAAATAATAACTAAAAAGAAAATCGTAGTAAATACAACGGTTGTAATGATTAATGAAGTTGATATTTCCATAAAATCTCCTGGTGAATCAATTAGCATTATTGAACCAAAAAACAAACTTAAGATGCCCCCAACAGTAAGCATACCATAGCTTTGCACCTTAATTTCTAAAATGAATAGTATTATCGAAAGCAAAATTAACGCAAGACCGGCATAATTAATTGGCAACATTTGAAGGGAATAGCCCGCAAGGATAATGGATATTCCACCAAGCACGCCAGGGAAAATTGCGCCTGGGCTATATAGCTCAAATAAAATTCCATAAATACCAGCCATAAGTAAAAGATAAGCAATATTCGGATCGGAAATAATGCCCAATATTTCATCTTTCCAGCTCATTTCGTAATGCTCAAATTTTGAATTTCTTAGGTTCAAAGTTACTTTCATATTTGCAACCTCAACCGTGTCGCCGTCTATTGCTTTTAGCAAGGAGTCAATATTTGGGCAAATGTAGTCGATTACTCCTTTTTCCAAGGCTTCTTTTTCAGACGAAGAAATGCTTTCTCGGACGGAAAGCTCAGCCCATTCAACGTTTCTTCCCCTTTTTTGAGCAATGGAGCGAACAAAAGCAGCGGCATCATTAGTAATTTTATCAAACATTGCACTGGTGTCGCTTTCTCCACCAAGTCCAACTGGATGGGCAGCTCCGATGTTCGTTCCGGGCGCCATTACTGCTATATTTGCTGAAAGCGTAATAAAAACGCCCGCCGAGCCTGCCCGAGAGCCGGGAGGAGAGACAAACACTACAACAGGCACTTTGCTTGACATAATCGCCTGAACGATGTCGCGGGTCGATTCGAGTAAACCGCCCGGTGTGTTTAGCTCTATTATTAATGCTTTTGCTTTTTCGCTTTCTGCTTGCTTAATTCCATTCGCAATATAAGAGCTTGTGGCGGGACTAATGGCACCTTTCACTGTAACTACTGCCACT
>JAAYJM010000206.1 GCA_012522895.1 Ignavibacteria bacterium | reverse complement strand
CCGATTTTTCTTTCAACTCTTTTTCTAACAATTCCATTTTTTGAGAGTTTTCAAAAATCAAGCTTTGTTTAAACTCCTCTTTTTCTTTTTCGTTCTTTTCCTTAAAGCTCTGTTCTAATAGCAGTTTTTCGGCAGCTATTTTATTTTCAACTTGGCTTTTTACCCTTTCAGCGAAATCCTTATTTTTTTCTTCAAGCTCTTTTTTTTCTTTGTCAAGTATATTTTGAATTTCACTTAAATCGCTCTCTTTTTCTAAAAATTGCTTTTCTAAATCAGATTGCTTTTGCCTATATTCTTTGCTGAATTGAAGTTCAAATTGCTTGAATAGCACCTCGTTTACGTTAATTTCCGCATTACAATTTGGGCAATTTATTAAATTTGTTTTTTCCATTTTTTCAGTAAATTTGATTGAAATAATTTGATTTAAAGAATAAAATAAATAAAGTAAAAATTTTCTATTATTTCCAATATTGCCTGTCTAAACTTCTATATTGAATTGCCTCGCTTATATGCTCGGGTCCGATGTTCTCGCAATCGGATAAATCTGCTATCGTTCTGGAAACTTTTAAAATTCTGTCAAATGTTCTTGCCGTAAATCCAAGTTTATCCATTGCATTTTTCATTATGGCTTGCGAGCTGGCGTCAAGTTGGCAATACTTTCTAATTTCTTTCGGTCCCATATCAGCATTTTTAAAAACATCTTTTAGTTTATTAAAACGCAATCCTTGAATATCCCTTGCTTTAATCACTCTATCTCTAATAGTTTCAGAAGATTCACCCGGTCTTTGGGAAGTCATATCTTGGTATTTAACTGCTGGCACTTCGATGTGAATGTCAATTCTATCGAGCAAAGGCCCCGAAATTTTAGATAAATATCTTTGAATTTGAGTAGAGCTGCAAGAGCATTCCTTGATTGGGTTACCAAAATTCCCACATGGGCAGGGGTTCATCGAACAAACCAGCATAAAATTAGCGGGGTATTCAACAGTCAATTTAGTTCTCGAAATAGTGATTCTTCTATTTTCAAGAGGCTGACGCATCACTTCAAGGACGTTGCGAGCAAATTCTGGCAACTCATCAAGGAAAAGTATTCCATGGTGAGCAAGCGAGATTTCACCGGGTCTTATTTTGTTCATCCCACCGCCAACAAGAGCGGCGTCTGAAATGGTGTGATGCGGATCGCGAAAGGGTCTGATTGTAAGCAGTGCCTCGTGCTGTTGCAAAAGTCCGGAAACGGAGTGAATTTTTGTAGTTTCCAATGCCTCTTCAAGCGTTAAGGGTGGCAAAATAGTGGGCATTCTTTTAGCGAGCATAGTTTTCCCTGAGCCAGGAGGACCAATCATTAAAACGTTATGTCCCCCAGCAGCAGCGACTTCTAAAGAACGCTTTACGTTTTCATTGCCCTTTACATCTGTAAAATTAATTGAAAAGTTTTTTTGATTTTCTTCAAATAAAGATTTGATGTCTATTTTTAATGGCTCAATATTTTTTTCACTATTGAGAAAGGCACTTGCTTCGCTAAGAGTTTCAATCGGAATTACCTCAAGACCATCGACAAGAGCTGCTTCCTCAGCATTAAGCTTTGGCAATAAAATTCTTTTAACATTATTTTTTTTTGCTTCAAGTGCAATGGACAAAGCCCCGTGGATTGGACGAAGCGAGCCGTCAAGAGCTAATTCTCCAAGAAAAACGCTGTCCTTTAAAGAATCGTTTTCAATAATTCCCATTGCACTTAAAAGTCCAAGCGCAATAGGCAAATCGAAGCTACTCCCTTCTTTGCGAATATCAGCTGGAGCAAGATTAATAGTAATTTTTTTAGCTGGAAAAATAAAATCGGAGTTTTTTATTGCTGCCGTAACTCTTTCGCGGGACTCCTTTACAGCGGAATCTGGCAGACCGACAATCATAAAATTTGGCAAACCATTATCTAAATGTGTTTCAATTTCAACAAGAAAGGCACTAATCCCAAAAACAGCAGCAGAGCTTAAATTTGAATACATTATTTTTCTGACAATTTATTTCTAAAAAAGAGCAATATGTCTATTGAGGTGATTATTCCTACTAAATTATTATTCCAATCCACAACGGGCAGGCAATCGGTTTTGTATTTTGCCATTAATTCAAGTGCTTTGTGCAGGCTATCCTCGGGGTAAATTATTCTTACATTTTTTGCCATAACATCTTGAAAATCGTTGATTTTATTATACCCAATCTCGCCGAACTCGTCATCGAAATCATAAAGTTGCCTCAAACTGTATTCCATCAAAGTTCGTTCCGTTATTAATCCGATAAGTTTATTTTCATCAATAACGGGGACTTGGCGAACGCTTTCTTCTCTCATTATTTCATCAGCTTTGTGAATAGTATCGTCAAGCTCGACAGAGAAGACATCTTTAGTCATTATCTCTTCGACTTTTGTGTATAAAATCATAAATACCCCAGTGCTTTTATTTAAAAGTTCAATATTGAGAAAAAAAGCGTAAAAAACAAAGGAAAAATTATAAAAATATAAAAATAAAACAGTTTTCTATTTAATGTAAATGTTTTATATTGCATACTTGTGAAAACAGTATTCTGAAAAAATTAGAAAATACGGATAATACTTTGGAAACTACAGAATTATTTCCATTAAGTAAAACGAAAAAAATACGTGGCAATCGACATTTAGCGAGAGAAAAGGTAATGCAGGTTCTGGCGGTATACGAGCTGTGCCAAGAACCGATTGATTTCTTGTTTTCCCACATTTTTGTTAGAGAATTCAAGTTTGAGGAGGAAGAATTATCTGCTGATAAATTGCTAACTCCAGCCGAAATTATTGAGCACGAAAGCGATATTCCAATTGTGTGGAAAAAAGACGAAGTGGAATTTGCCAAGCAACTTGTTCGTTGCTGCCTAAAAGAAAAGCCATTAGCAACAGAGCTAATGCTGAAATATGCAAAAAATTGGGAATTAAACAGAATTGCCATTGTCGATAGAGTGCTTATACTTATGGGTATAAGCGAGCTAATTCACTTTGAAACTATCCCTCCAAAAGTTACAATGAACGAAATTATTGAAATTTCAAAAGAGTTCTCAGCTGATAAAAGCATCACTTTTTTAAATGCAGTTCTCGATGCCTCTTATTCTGAATTGAAAAAAAGAGGTTTGATTAATAAAACCGGAAAAGGGCTGAAATTGAAAAAGTAGATCTTTGCTTATTATTTTGCAAACTATAAATCTATTCAGCATTTAAAAGCATTTCAATTTTTTTTACAATTACCTCGCTTGAGCCAGCTCTATTTAAAATATAATCGCTTGCAATTTTCCCGACTTTGCTTCTTTTTGCAAGATCTGAAATTAGCTCTTCAAACCAAGCAGTTAAATCGCCCCTATTTTCGATAACGCTTAATGCCTTTAAATCAACTAAATTAATTGCATCGTAAGAAACCTTGTATTTCGGTCCGCAGCTTAAAGGGATTCCATAACCAGCAGGCTCAGTAACGCTGTGGATACCAGCTCCAAAGCCACCGCCAATATATACAAAATCTGCTATTGAGTATAGCCCTAAAAGTTTCCCAATGCTATTGACAATAATTGCGTTTTCCCCAACTATCTTTCTCAGCTCATCGGTCTCATATTTTTTTGTCAGCTCTAAAAGTTTACTAAAAAGTAAACTATTATGAAAAATGCTTTGCAGTCTTTGAATGTTTTCCTCTGTTGGCTCGTGTGGGACTATGATTAAAGCAATTTTTTCCTTATATGCAAGCTCTAAGCTTTTTAATGCAAGGAAAATCAAATCTTCATCTTCTTTCCAAGTGCTGCCGCAAATTAGAACAAGTTTGTCTTCCTCGAAAATATTTTTTGGAATAATAGGCATCGCTCGGCTTTGATTTACTTTTTCGACAATCCGATCGAAACGACTGTCAGAAAGCGTTTCCACTTTGGAACCAAGTCCCAAGCTATTAAAGAAATCGCTGTGCTTTTCGCCGACAGTAAAAATATAATCAAATAAATTATAATTTGATCGAGAAAAAGAGCGTAAAAGGGCGTTGTTTGAAAGTGTTTTGCTCTGAGGGGCGGTTGCATTGATTAGCAGTAGTTTTGCTTTTCTGTGTTTGCTTTCTTCTAAAAAGTTGCGCCAAATTTCATAACGGACAAAAACTACAATACTCGCTTTGAGCAGATTTAAGAAGAGTTTTGCATTTCTTTTTGTGTCGAAAGGGAGATAGCAAACAGCATCGGCAAATTCATAATTTCTCTGATTATTATATCCAGAAGGAGAAAAAAAAGAGCAAACGATTTTCAGCTCTTTGTTTGCTGATTTCAATCTTTCTATAATCGGTTTTGCTTGCTCGAACTCACCCATAGAGGCGGAGTGAAACCAAATAGTTCGGTTGCTTTCCTTTATATTTAGCTTTTTTATGGAATCCAAACTTTCAAGGCATTGGCTTTCTCTTTCTCTTAATTTTGGATTGAAAAATTTGAGAAAAAAAATGCTAAATTTAGCAAAAGGAATGAATAAAGCATTATAAACTATTGAGTGAAAATTCAAATTTATTCTCCTTTGAAATTAGCTTTTCTTTTTTCAAGAAATGCGAGCGTCCCTTCTTTGAAATCCTTTGTCCCGCAAATCTCACCAAACTTTTTTGTTTCAAAGGCAAGACCTGCAGCGAGCGAGAGCTCTTGACTTGCGTTTATACATTCTATTGCCAAAGCAAGCGATTTAGCTCCTTTAGAAATAACGGTTTTAAGGAACTCCACTGTTTTTTCTAATAGTTCATCTTGCTTAAAAACTTTATTGACTAATCCAATTCTTTCCGCTTCAAAGGCATCAACTATTTTCGCAGATAAAATCATTTCCATAGCCCGCGATTTCCCTACTATTCGCGGTAGGCGTTGCGAGCCACCATAGCCGGTGATAAGTCCAAGATTCAACTCTGTCTGTCCAATTTTCGCGTTTTCCGAGGCAAAACGGATGTGGCAAGCAAGTGCAAACTCGCAGCCTCCTCCCAAGGCGTAGCCGTTGATTGCGGCGACAACAGGGATTTGCATTTGCTCAATTCTGCTAAAAACGGAACTGCCAAATTCAGCAAATTGCCTTCCGCTTATCTGATTAAGTTCGTGTAGCTCGTTAATATCGGCGCCAGCAATGAATGCTTTTTCTCCAGCACCAGTGATGATTAAAGCCCTAATGCTCGGGCTTTGCTCAATATCTTTTATGCAAGTTTCCAGCTCCTTCATCATCAAATTATTCAAAGCGTTCAGTTTATCGGGTCTATTCAAAGTGATTTTTGCAATAGCATCGTTTTTTTCTAAAAGCAAAGTTTGATAATTCATAATCTTTATTTTAATTTTGATATTAGTAAAATTTATTACAAATTTATAAAATAAATTTTAACTAAAATGAATGAAAAGAAAACAAAGATAGCTATTATTGGCGGGGGGGTGGCTGGAATCTCGGCTGCTGTTGAGTTATGCGAGCATTCCGTTCCATTTTATATGTTTGAGCAGGCGGGGCGCCTCGGTGGTAGGGCTTCCTCTTTCCTTGATGCTGAAAGTGGAGACTGCATAGACAATGGGCAGCATTTAATTAGCGGGGCTTACCATTGCTTTTTTAACATGCTTGAAAAATTGGGAACGGAAAAGCATTTTTTAAGACAAGATTCCTTGAAAGTTCCTTTTTTAGAAAAAAAATTGCTGAATCGCAATGAAAGTGAAATAAATAAGTATTTGCTAAATACTTCAATTTTAAAAGGCAAATCGGGAAAAGTGCTTGGTTTATTGAATATGAAATCACTGAGCTTAAAATCGAAACTCAATATAATTCAGCTATTTATAAAGCTGCAAAAAAAATCTTTTATTGTTCAAAATATAAGCATAATTGATTTTTTGAAAGAGCAAAAGCAAAGTGAAGAGGCAATAAAATATTTTTGGGAGCCGCTTGTCCTTGCCACATTAAACGCAAGTATAAGCCTTAGCTCTGCTTTGCTGCTTGCTCGCGTTCTTAGGCTTTCTTTTTTTTCCGATTCAAAATCATCTGCCTTGCTTTTCCCAAAAATTGGATTAAGCGAATATTATAATAACTTGAAAGATTTAGCAATAAAAAACAATTCAAAGCTCTTTTTAAACGAAAGAATTGTGAGCATTAAAAAAAAGGGGAATGCTTTTGAATTAATTTCAAAAAACGGCTCGCGCTTTGAAGCTGATTGTCTCATAGCAGCCCTTCCGCCTCAGGCATTATTGAAAATACTGCCGAATGAAATCAGTGAAAATCCATTTTTTGACGAAATGAAAAGCTATAAATATTCAGCAATTCTTTCCGTTTATTTTTGGACAGAAAAAGAAATTTTTCAAGATATGTTTAGTGCCTTAATAAACTCAAAGTTTCATTGGATTTTCAATCGCAATGCCTTTCTTGATAGAAAAAGCAAATATTTTAGCTATACTTTAACCACAAGCTCTGCTGAAAATTTGATTAATTTAAGCAAAAAAGAGATTAGCAATCTTATTAATGAAGAGCTTGAGCATTTTTTCCAAAAGAAAGAAAAGCCGCTTTTTATGAAAATAATTAAAGAACGCAGAGCAACATTGCAAATTAGTCCGGCGATAGAAGCAAAGAGATATGATAATCGAACTCCAATATCGGGCTTTTATTTAGCTGGGGATTGGACAGCAACAGCTCTCCCGGCTACAATAGAAAGCGCTGCCCAAAGCGGGCGGAGAGCAGTAAAGCTTTTTCTAAAAGAAAACGGGAATAGAAAGTGAATTTAAAAAAATGTATTATTTTTCAATATACGATAAAATATATCCGATATTGTTACGTTAATAATTGTATTTATTAATTTAATGGAGAACAAAATGGCAGACTTTAACAGCAGCCCAGAAGAAAGAAAAGCAACGCTAAAAAAATTGTTTCTTAAATTGCAATCAGGCGAATCCGAAGAAGCCGTTCGCCAAGAGCTAATCAATAGTATGAGCGGGATACCTTATCACGAGGTGATTGAGGTAGAAGAAGAATTAATAAGCGAAGGCATGCCTATTTCCGAACTGTTAAAGCTTTGCGATGCTCACTCGGCAGTTCTCCATGGGCATATTGATTTGGATAGTGTGAAGGAAATTCCGGAATGCCACCCTGTCGATGTTTTTATTAAAGAAAATATTGAGCTGAAAAAAGTTACAATGAAAATAAAAGAGTTAATTGAAGAGATAGAAACAACGAAAAATTTTGATGACACTGTTTTAAAGCTCCGTGCTGCGTTTAATCAGCTCTATGACGTAGATAAGCACTACCAAAGAAAAGAATATTTGCTTTTTCCATTTCTTGAGCGTTTGGGCTTTGCTGGTCCTCCCAAAGTTATGTGGGGAAAGCATGACGAAATACGTGGCTTTCTGAAAAACAGCATAAGAATTCTGCAAACTCCAATGCTTAGAAAGGAAAAGCTATTGCCATTTGTCGATAAGGTTTTGTTTCCAGCCATCAATGGGGTTGACGATATGATGATAAAAGAAACAGAAATTTTATTCCCAATGGCTCTTGAAGCTTTGTCCGATTCAAATTGGTATGACATTAGCAGGCAATCGCTTGAATTTGGATATTGCCTTTATGATCCGCCGAGAGAATGGATGCCAGAAGGAACGGAAAAGCTTTCCATAAACGAAATGCAAAAAAGCGGTGCAAATGTCCAACTGCCCACCGGAACTATAAGTGCCGAGGAGTTGCACGCTATTTTGAACGCCTTGCCTGTTGATATGACCTTTGTAAATAAGGACGACAAGGTAAAATACTTTTCTCAAAGCAAGGACAGAATTTTCCAAAGAAACCGCGCTATATTAAACAGAGATGTCCGCCTTTGCCATCCCCCTTCCAGCGCCCATATAGTTGATAAAATTATCGAAGATTTTAGAAGTGGAAAAGAAGACCGCGCTCCTTTTTGGATTAAGCTTGGCGATAAATTTGTTTTAATAGAATATTTTGCATTAAGAAATGAAAAAGGAGAATATTTAGGAACGCTTGAAGTATCGCAAGACATATCAGAGCATCGCGCTCTTGAAGGCGAGCAAAGAATTCTTTCTTATACTAAAGAAAAAGAATAAAAAATCTATATATTAATACTTTAAAAATAAATTCTTTTTTTATTAAAATTTTATAATCACAAATATTTTAACTTACTATGAAAATCATAAATGTAAAAGAAATGCCGATCGTTGAAACGCCTCATAAGGTAGATGTCCGCAAACTTTACGATTACCCAAGCGCTCAAGCTATGCACATCACGCTTCAGCCCGGCGAATCCCTTAAACCGCACATCACCCCTGTTGATGTATTTTTCTATATATTAGAAGGAACTGCTGACGTCCGCGTGGCTGAGGAGACAGTTTCAGTCGAAAAAGATAATTTAGTTGAAAGTCCAAAAGACATTGTTCATTGCCTTTCTAATAGCTCAAGCGCAATTACAAGGATTCTCGTTGTAAAAGCACCGAAGCCAGAAAAACAAACAAAATTGTTATAAATTTAGCTTCTTTTTTAGAAACAATTAAAATTTTATAAATTTATTAATTAACATATTTAAAAAAAATTGAAAGAAAATTATGTATTGCAATCAGTGCCAAGAAACATCAAAAAACATTAGCTGCACCAGCGTTGGAGTTTGCGGGAAAAAAGATGAAACCGCTATCATTCAAGACCTGTTAATTTATTCCTGTCAAGGGCTTTCTTATGCTACGATTGAAGCACGCAAACAGGGAATCGATACAAATGCAGAAAGCAAGCATATTGTAAACAGCTTGTTTTCAACAATCACAAATGCGAATTTTGATGACGATAAATTAATTGATTTTATTCGTCAAAGCCTTAACTATCGCGACAATTTAAAAAAGAAAGTGAAAATTGAAGGAAATTTCGATTCTGTCAACTGGAATGCTGAAAAAATTGAAGATTTCATTGAAAAAGCAAAGACCGTTGGCATCCAATCTTATGATGAAAACGAGGACATTCGCTCACTTAAACAATATGTGCTTTACGGAATTAAGGGCGCCGCTGCTTACACCGAACACGCCTTTGTTCTTGGCTTTGAAGATAATGATATTTATAATTTTATTGAAGAATCATTAACTATGCTTAATCGCCCAATGGATTTAAACGGAATGGTCGATTGGCTGGTGAAAACCGGTGAAATCGGCGTTAAAGTTATGGCTCTTTTAGACAAAGCAAATTCTGGAACTTATGGCAATCAGGAAATTACAAATGTGAAAATCGGCGTTGGTAAAAATCCCGGTATTTTAATCAGCGGACACGATTTGAAAGACTTAGAAGATCTGCTTATTCAATCCGAAGGACAGGGCATTGATATTTACACACACTCGGAAATGCTCCCGGCTCACGCTTATCCCCAATTCAAAAAATACAAACACCTTTATGGAAATTACGGCAATGCTTGGCATAAGCAATTAGAGGAATTTGAGAAATTTAACGGTCCTATCCTCTTTACAACTAACTGCTTAGTTCCACCAAGAAAAAATACTACTTATAGCGATAGAGTATTCACTACTGGCGTAACTGGAATGCCGGGCTGGAAACATATTGATAAAAGATTGCCAAACGGACAGAAAGATTTTTCTGAAGTCATTGAATTAGCTAAAAAATCTGAGCCACCAGCAGAATTGGAAAATGGTGAAATAACAATCGGCTTTGCACACAATCAGGTTCTTGCCCTTGCAGACAAAATTCTTGAGGCTGTTAATTCCGGCGCTATTAAAAAGATGGTTGTTATGTCTGGCTGCGATGCCCGTATGAACAGCAGAAAATATTATACAGAATTTGCAGAAAAACTGCCAAAAGACACTGTGATTTTGACTTCTGGCTGCGCTAAATATCGCTATAACAAATTGAACCTTGGTGATATTGGTGGAATTCCAAGAGTTCTCGATGCCGGACAGTGCAATGATTCTTATTCTTGGGCTTTTGTGGCATTAAAGTTAAAGGAAGTTTTGGGCTTGGACGATATTAATAAATTGCCAATAGTGTTTAATATCGCTTGGTATGAGCAAAAAGCGATTATTGTCCATCTTGCCTTGCTATATCTTGGAATTAAGGAAACTCACGTTGGACCAACTCTTCCAGCTTTCTTATCGCCAAATGTGCTGAATTTCGTAAGCGAAAAATTTGGTGTGAAAACAATTACAACAGTAGAAGAAGATATGAAAATTTTTGGCTTAAATTAATATTTCTATAATATTAATTCATTGAAAAAGGGAGCTGAGTGCCAGTTCCCTTTTTTTGTATAGAAACATAAAATAGATCTATATAATATTTTATAATAGATCTAATAAGAGCTTACGCAAAAATTTCGTTTAATGCCAATGAAATGCGCTGAGCCTCAATGAGCTTCAAGCCGTCTTTGCTATAGCTTAGCTCTTTGCTTTTTGGAATGATAGCACGTTTAAAGCCAAGCTTTTGAGATTCGTTAAGTCTTTGTTCAATAAGTGAAATGGGACGAATTTCTCCCGTTAAGCCAATCTCTCCAATCAAAACTAAATCTGAGCTTATTGCCTCGTCTTTTAAAGAGCTTAAAAGAGCGGCAGCAATCCCAAGATCGATTGATGGATCGTTCAAATAAAGTCCCCCGGCAATATTAACAAAAACGTCATATTTACTAAATTTTTCTCCAAGTCGCTTTTCCAGCACTGCAAGAATCATATTTAATCGCCTTAGGTCAAAGCCTGTTACCGTCCTTTGGGGGACGCTATAATTCGTAGGAGTAACAAGTGCTTGCACCTCAATTAAAATTGGGCGAGTTCCTTCAATAGAAGCGACAATCGCAATGCCGGGATGTTCGTATCCGCGGTTTGCAAGAAAATGAGCAGAAGGGTTGCTAACCTCAATTAAGCCGCGATCTACCATCTCGAAAATCCCTATTTCATTTGTAGAACCAAAGCGGTTTTTGAGCGTTCTCAATATTCTATATGAATATGTTTTATCTCCTTCAAATTGCAAAACTGTATCGACAAGATGTTCCAAAATTTTGGGACCCGCGAGCAAGCCTTCTTTTGTAATATGCCCAACAATGAAAATTGGTTTTTCACTTTGCTTTGCAAGCTGCATAAGAGCGGAGGCGCAATCTCGCACCTGAACGATGCTCCCGGGCGTTGCTTCAATTTTTTCTGAAAAAACGGATTGGATTGAATCCACAATAACGATTCCGCAATCCGTATTTTGAATGGCATTGATTATTCTTTCAATGTCCGTTTCGGCAAGCAAGAGCAAATCGTCTGGAATATTTTTCAAGCGATTAGAGCGGAATTTTATTTGCTGCAAGGACTCCTCGCCTGTGATATAAAGCGGCTTATATTCAATTATAGCACTGCACATTTGCAAGAGCAGTGTAGATTTCCCGATTCCGGGGTCGCCTCCCACCAAGACAAGCGAGCCCGGAATTATGCCACCACCCAGCACTCTATCAAATTCAGCTATGCCGGTAGAAATTCTTTGGTCGTTATCAGAGGAAATTTCGGAAAGCAGCTTCACTGCGTTGCTTGAAGCTCCCTTTGAGCTTTTGGGCTTTTTAGAAATTTCTACTTGGCTAATTGTGTCCCACTGGTTACAACTTGAGCAGCGTCCTTGCCACTTAGCGTAAATGGCGCCACAATTTTGACAAACATATTGAGTTCTTTGCTTCATTGGTTTTTATAACATGCGATTTTTTTTAATAAATAGTTGAGCCGCGCGATCGTCTTTTGAAACGATAGGAAAGCAAGAATATTTTAATTAAGATAAGTGAATAGAAAAAAAACAAGATTTTTTATATTGAAAAAATTTGTTTAAATTATATATTTATTGTCTTAATTGACAAAAAAATGGAGACAGGGCATCATCATCAAGAAATAAACGTAAACCGAGCTTTTAAAATTGGAATTATTTTAAATCTCGCTTATATTGCCTTAGAGCTTTCCTACGGAATAGCTATAGATTCAATGGCATTAATTGCAGATGCTGGGCATAATTTTAGCGATGTGCTGAGCTTGGCGCTGGCTTGGGGGGCTGTTGCAATGGCAAAATCTCCACCGACAAGTGAAAGGACTTATGGCTTAGGCAAAGGGACTATACTTGCTGCTTTCTTAAATTCGCTGCTGCTTCTGGTGGCTATTGGTGCGATTATCATTGAATCCATAAGAAAATTTTCGCAAGAAAGCAGTTTGCCCGGAACGCAAATAATAATTGTTGCCTCGATTGGTGTGTTAATCAATGGAGCCACGGCTATGCTTTTTGTTAAAGGGAAAAGCAGGGATATTAATTTAAGGGGAGCGTATTTGCACATGTTGGCTGACGCCGGAATTTCTTTTGGCGTGGTTATTGCAGGAATCTTAATTAATATTACTGGTTTCTATTTAATAGATTCCATAACGAGCATAATAATTGCAATTATTATATTTATTGCAACTTGGAAATTATTGAAAGAGTCGTTCTTTTTAACGCTTGATTCCGTTCCTAAACATATTGATTTTAAAGAGGTGGCGAGCTTTTTAAAATCTATTGATGGCGTCAAAGAAATTCACGATCTGCATATTTGGCCAATAAGCTCAAGCGATACCGCGCTAAGCGTCCACTTAGTTGTTGAAGAAGATAGAAGCAAAAACTTGCTAAATTTAAATTTACAGGAACAAATAGAGGAAAAATTTGCTATATCCCATTCGACAATTCAAGTAGAGTTGAACGAAGCAAACAAACATTGCTTGAAAATGAAGTTTTAAGCTAAGCAAAATGTTTTAGCTAAATGTCTATAAAGTGAAAAAAATATTTTGAATTATAATAAATTATTTTTAAATAAGTTCTTTTATTTCTGGTAAGGATAAACAAGTAATGTCCAATGTAGTCCAAAGATTGATAGAAACGCAAGAATTTGCTACTTTGCCGCCAGTAGCAACCCACGTTTTAAACTTATTAGAAGATGACAACATTGACATTCGCAAAGTGTCTACGATAATTGAGACCGATCCCTCCTTGACTATGAAACTGCTTCGCGTTGCAAATTCACCGCTTTACGCCACAAGAACAGAAATTAATTCAATTCATCAAGCAATTATTACCTTAGGGCTGAATCGTTTGGTGAATATTGTGCTTGGTGTTTCTATTTTTTCGCGCTTTTTGCTCAACACAAATAAAGAAGTAACTGAGGTTATGGAGCGCTTCTGGTGGCATTCCTCCTGCACTGGAATTGTTGCAAAGGCTCTTGCTGCAAAAATCAATAAGTTTTTTAAAGAAACTGAGTTTATTGGCGGACTTCTCCATGATATTGGCAAGCTGGCAATGATACAGTTCGATTCAATTAAATATCTCCAAGTTTATGATTTGATAGATAACAAGAACTATACAGATGTCGAGGCAGAGCGGGAATTGTTTGGAACGGATCACTCAGAGGTAGGAAGGTGCATTTCAAAGCTCTGGAAATTGCCTAACGATTTAAGCGATGTTATATCTCAGCACCTTCACCCAAGCGAGGTCGAGGCAAACGCAGAGTTAGTTGCTGTGGTGCGTGCCGCTGACATCCTTTGCGAGATCTGGGGAGCCGGGGTTGGCGAGGGACTGAAAATTGTCAGTTTGGAAAAAGAAGAATGCTGGCAAGTTCTTTGCAAATCTTTCCCTGAACTTGCCAAAATTGATTTAGAGGTCTTTACTTTTGAGCTTGAAGAAGAATTTAAAAAAGCCTTAGCATTCCTTAACATATTAATTCAAGAGGCAAATTAGAAAGCCGTAAATATAAGCAGTTTTTAAGCAATATTTTCTTGTTTTTCAAAGTCATTAAACATTTTACGAACGCTATCCGGTATGCTTGCCTTTTTCATTGTTTTTTTATCTAAAAAAACGAATACCACCTTTGCAATAGCATTTATCTCATTTTTTTCTGAGCAAATAATATTTTCCATAGTAAAAGAAGAGTTTTTTATAGCCGAAACCCTTGTATAAACTTTATATTTATCGAAACAGAAAAGCGGATTCAAATAGTCAATTTCATTGCGAACCACCATAATTGGCAAGTGCTGAGTAAAAGTGCGATCGCTTAGCTCAACTCCTAATTTATTGAAATATAAGCTCCTTGCCCATTCCAACCAATATAAATAGCGGACATTATGGACTACTTTATAAGAATCCACTTCATAGAATTGAACCTGTCCCTCGGTGCAATGCTTAAAATTTTTTAATTTTTCTTCTATTTCTAAATTTTCTTTCTTTTTCTCATTCATTTTTTTTAATTTAGTTGATTAAACAAAAAATAGCTACTTTATGAAAATGCAAAATACTATAAAAAAATCAATCGGACTGCTAATATTTTTGCTTTTTAGCTCTTGCACTTGCGTTCCCGATATTGATACACCAAAAGAAATAAAAGCAAGTGAAAGCGCTAAGGTCTTGCTTATTAACGCAAATACAGATTTCGAGGAAGTAGATGTTTATTCTTCTGAAATTGCTGTTTTGAAAAAGCTATCTTACTTTTGGTTCAATAAAAATTACTATTCTATTGGCATTGAAAGCAGCCATATCAAAATACTTAATTCTTCTGACAAGGACTTGATTTACAGCAGGGCAATAATTGATTTAGATAAGGGCAGTAAATATAGTTTTATTTTTTTTGGGAA
The DNA here is from genome assembly GCA_012522895.1 of Ignavibacteria bacterium. Lineage (GTDB taxonomy): Bacteria > Bacteroidota > Ignavibacteria > Kapaibacteriales > UBA2268 > JAAYJM01. Next base: position 3,509 of record JAAYJM010000206.1, on the reverse strand, counting down.
CGAAGAAAAGGCTTCTTCGATAATTGTAAGCGATAGTATTGAGGAGTTTAATTCAAATTTTGCTTATATACGCTTTATTCATAGTTCTATTGATTGCAAGCCAGTTAGAATAGAATTAAGGAAAGATTTCACCTCCTCAATAGAGCTTGCTCAAGGGGAGGCAAGCGATTTTTCAGAATATTTTGCTGGCAGCTATAGCGTAGATTTTTTTGAAAAAGAAACAGAAAAGCTAATTTTAAGTGTGAAGGACGTTCAATTTAAAAATGGCAGTGCATACACAATACTTTTAAAGGGAAGCAGCGAAGTAAGCAATAAAAATTTATTAGTTTGCGAAATTTTAGAAATGCCAAAGTAGGGCTGCTTAACAAAATCCCCCGTCTTCCTTTTTCAAAGGGGGAGACTTTTTAAGAGAGAAATACAGGACTGTTCTTTGTCCCCCGCTGGCGGGGGTAAGGGGTGGATATTGCATTTTGTCTTTCTGAGCGCAGCGAAGAATCCAAAAAATCCCTCGCCCCTTTTTTCAAAGTGGGAGATAGAAAAATAAAATTTATTACCAAATACGCTTCAATTTTTTACCAAGCAAATAATCATCAAAAATATCGTCTTTACTTATGATGTCCAAGTTTTCAGCTTTCCTAAAGCAGCTTTAATTGAGATTTTCCAAAGACTTGCTATGCTAAGAAATATTCGGTTGCTTTTATTTTCTATTAAGGATTTTGATTTTTGGCTTATTTCTGGGGAGCCGTCATTAAACCATAAAAAGGCATGAGTATCAATTAAATAGAGCATTAAATATAGTCTTTAAAATCTTCTAAAGCTTCGTCAAAATCCGGGGCAAGTTTATATTTTCCTTTTACTCTGCCAAAAATTCTTTTCGCTGAATTATTAGGCATAGAAACATCCATATATTCTTTTTTAAGCTGATAGATATAATGAAGCGTTTTCAGCTTTAAATTGTCCGGAAGCTGTTCAATTTCATATAAAAGCGTATTTTCAGCCATAGCAATGTTTCTTTAAAAAATACTCAATTCATAAAACGAAAGGCAATTAATAATATTTTAAAGAATTTACCTAAAAACTCATTTATTAAGATGGAAAAAAAATCACAAAAACCAAATTATCCAGCCAGGCATTAAATTATTTATTTCGTTTTATAATATAATCCCTACGGGATAAGCACAGTCGCGGGTAATTGACTGCTACAATAATACAATCCCTATCGGGATAAATGGAAAGTTCCCTCTACTTCCCATTTGAGCTTGGGAAGTAGTTCAAGGTGTGGCAAATCTTTCTTTTGCTACAATAATGAAAGTCCTACGGAATATTTTTCATTCAATTAACAATTAACAATAAACAATTAATAATTAACAATTAACAATTAACAATTAACAATTAACAATTAACAATTAATAATTAACAAAATGCTTAAATCTAACTTTGTAGCTCCGCTTTCGATACCTTGGCAACAATCATCTCTACTAAAGCCGCAAGTAATGCCAAAGCAACAAAAAGCTGCCAAAGTTCGGTGCCAGTCCTCACTCTTTTTATGCTCTTTTGTATATCAGCAGAAGCATCAATCACTTCCAAACGCGGCTCTTTTACAAATTCCCTAATATATTTCTTTATATTTTCATCACTTTGACTAATTAGAACAGATTCCGAGGCATCTGTATTAATCGAAAAAGTAGAAATAGGTTTATTTTCCGGCGTTAAAACAGTGAAATTTCCTACTTGATTAGTGTTTTCTAAAGATAAGACTGAGCCAGTAGGGAGATTTGCTGCTTGAACAAAAAATTCTACCTGAGAGGGGTCTAAAATTTTAAAAGATGAATTGTTTGCATATTTGCTTGGCAAAATGTAACTTATTGGCGAACCAACTAAATAGCTGTTTCCATAAGACTCGAAAGAAGGCAGATAATAGCTGCTTCTATAAAGTAAGGCTGGGAAAAGTCCGGTAACAGGGAAGCTGCTAAAAGCAAAACTTGGCGAAACTGCAAAATAAAGTATTTTTCCATCGGCGATTTTATTCTCAGATAAAAAGCTACCACCGGGTATCTCAATAATTTCTTGCTCACCTTGAAAAATTATAGCTTTGTAAATGTTTGGACTTTCAATCGTTTGCTTTTCAATATCTTTTTCTTTAAACATACCCTCGAAAAGCTGATGATTTTTATCCACTTTTAAAAAACGAGCAGGGTCTTGTGAAGAATAAGTTCTTGCGCCAATAAAATTAAAGCCAAGCTCTTGCATTCCATTTTTATTAACCTCCTCATCTGTCCTTGGGTCGGCAAAAAGCAAAAGCCCTCCGCCCGAGCTAACATATTGCTTTAAGCGAGAATAGTCGCTTGTTTGAAGAGGACCGCTGGCTATGATAACCATATCGAATGAATTGAAATCAATGCGGGAAGCATCTTTTGGCTCAAATATGCTAATATTGGCACTTGCTTCCAAGGACTGTTTATGGGCAAGGGCAAAAGTTAAATATTTTGTCGATTCGCTGTCTCCGATTAAAGCAACTTTTGGCATTTCTGGAACAATGAAGCTAAAATATCTTTTATTGTCAAGGTCTAAGGCGTCTCCTTCGATTTCAAGGTAAGCGTTGATTGACCCAATATCGCGGGTGGGAGCGGAGATAAATATTGATTTAGTCTCGTTTGGAAGTAAATCAAGGGAACGCTGAGCGACACGCTCTTCATTAAAAAACATACTGAGGGCAAGTCCTTTAACATCGCTTTCCGAATTATTTTTTATAAATGCTTCTATTTCTACTGGCTTGCCTTGCTGGAAGATGCGTGAAATTAAATTTATGGAGTCAACGGAATAATTGGCAACTTGTTTGCTTCTATTTGCTCCAATTGGAATAAAGTAAATAGTTGTGTTTTCAAGATTTATTTTTGAAGAATCAGCTAAAGCTCTTTGGAAGACGTTGTTTTGAGCGTCTGTAACTATGTAGATTTCTTTGTTAATATTGAAAGACGATTCAAGGACTGAGGAAGCAAGGGACAAGCCATCTTTAAGATTAGCACTGTTTAAAGAAATTGAGATGTTTGATAAACTTTCTTTTAAGAAGCTTAAATTTCTTGTTAAATTAATATTTTGCTCTTGGCTGCCGTGCTTTGAAATATTACTATGTTTAGATAAATCGGCAATTGAAATAATTGCCCCTTCATCTCCGTCTTTAAATGAATTTAGGACATTTTTACAAATATTTTTAGCTTGATTAAAGCGATTGCCCCAAGCATCGCTAATGTCCATACTGAAAGAATTGTCGAGCAGAATAGCAGCTGAGGTTTTTGCGAAGCTGCCGAGAACAGGCAAAGTCCCTTGAATTGTTGGACGGGCAAAAGCCAAAACTATGAAAATGATTAGCAGGGTTCTTGTTATTAAAGGTATTAGCTGATTTAATTTTAATTTTTTTATTTTTGTTTTTTGAAGCTCTTTTAAAAATTTAAGAGTATAAAAATCTACAATTTATATTTTTCTTAAATTTAGTAAATGTAGGATTAATG
>JAAYJM010000205.1 GCA_012522895.1 Ignavibacteria bacterium | reverse complement strand
GATCTTTTTTTTGAATTTGAAAGCTCAACCAATTCCTTATCTATTCTGAGGCTTGACTGCCCGGAAGCATTTACTTTTTCATTGGAAACGGCAATTTCTTTATTGATTGTGGAAATAGCAAATTCCACTTTGGAAAACTCATCAAGAACAGCTTTGTAGTCAATTTCGTTATCGCTCAAATGTCTTTTCAAGTTAACAAGCTCAGTTTCATATTCCTCAATTTCGAGGGCTTGCTTTTCTTTTTCGCAGTTAAGTTTTTCAATTTCCTCAGAAATCTCTTTGTAACTTTTAGAATAGCTTTCAAAATCAATTTTAAGAATTGCTTTTTCCAACTCCTTCATTTGCTCAAGTAACTTATTATATCTCTTGGTTTTAGCTGCTTGACGGCTTAAAGAATTAACTTGCTTTTGAACTTCTTGGACAATATCTTCAATTCTAACTAAATCGCTTTGAACTGACTGAAGTTTTTTATGTGCTTCCTTTCTACGAATTTTATATTTTGTAACCTCGGCAGCTTCCTCGAAAAGATGTCGCCTTTCCTCTGGCTTGCCATTTAAAATTTGCTCAATCATTTTAAGCTCAATCACAGAATAAGAATCAGCACCAATGCCAGTATCCATAAAAAGATTTTGAATATCTTTCAGACGGCATTGCGTATTATTCAGTAAGTATTGGCTTTCACCATTTCTAAAAAGACGGCGTGTGATTGTAACTTCTGTATATTCCGTAGGTAGTTTAGCTCTGTTGTTTTCTATTGTTAAGGAAACTTCTGCAATGCTGAGTGCTTTTACTTTGCTTGTTCCATTAAAAATAACGTTTTCCATTAAGTCTGAGCGCAAAACGGATGTTCTTTGCTCTCCAAGGACCCAGCGAATTGCGTCAATCACATTAGTTTTTCCGCAGCCATTTGGACCGACAAAGGCACTTATTCCTTCAGTAAATTTGAAAACTTGTTTAGTTGCAAAGGATTTGAATCCAAAGATTTCAAGTTTTGTTAAAAGCATTTATTTTAATTTTATATTAGTTCAAAATAAAAAGAATTAGCAGAAAATTTAGAGCATACCTGCCGCTCAATTTTTTGCTATAATTAAATAGTTATTAGGGAATAAATTGCAAAGAAAAAGTTAAAATTTCTGTTTCCCACTGTTTTAACGTATGCCAAATGTTTAAATTATTCCGCTATTCCACATATCCCGTAGGGATTAAATTATTGTAGCTAAGTCTTCTTTTTGTTTTTTTATCCCGTAGGGATTAAATTATAAATTGCTTTTTAAAATATAATCCACATAGGACAAGCTTTATCACGGACAACTCATTTCTACAATAATACAATCCCCAGGGGATGTTTTCAAAAGAAAACTATTCTTTTACCACAACTTTATTCAGCTCATCAAATCTTTCCATCAGTTCTTCAAGCAAATGAGTTCCAATGTTCCCTTTCAAATGCTCGCGGACTGAAACCGTTCCCTCGTCTTCTTCTTTTTGACCAAGAATTAATGCAAAAGGAATTTTCTGCTGTTCGGATTCTGCGATTTTTCGATTTACTTTTTCACTTCTCAAATCTATTGTGGCACGGAATCCGCGTTCAGTCAATCTGCTATACACTTTTTGAGCATATTCAAATTGCTTGTCGCTAATTGGTAAAATGCTTACTTGAACTGGCGAAATCCAAAAAGGGAAATTCCCGGCGTAATGCTCAATTAAAATTGACATAAAGCGTTCCAAAGAGCCAAAAGGAGCGCGGTGAATTATAACTGGGGTGTGTTTTTGATTGTCGGCTCCAATGTATTCCAAACCAAAGCGCTCTGGCATAACGTAATCAACTTGCACCGTGCCAAGCTGCCACTTTCTGCCAATAGCATCGCGGACAATGAAATCAATTTTTGGTCCATAAAAAGAAGCCTCACCCAAAGCAATGGTATAATCAAGGTTAATTTCGTCAGCAACTTCTTTCAGCACTTTTTGGGCAAGCTCCCATTTTTCCATATCGCCAGCATATTTGCCTTCTTCCTCATCGCGAAAGGAAAGACGGGTTGTTACAGGCATTCCAAATGTTTTAAATACAAGTTGCGTTAGCTCAACCGTGCTTTTTATTTCGTCTTTAAGCTGCCCTTGTGTGCAGTAAATATGGGCATCGTCTTGAGTAAAACCGCGAACGCGTGAAAGTCCGCTCAGCTCCCCGGATTGCTCGTAACGATAAACTGTGCCAAATTCCGCAAGCCGTAACGGTAAATCGCGGTATGAGTGCGGTTTAGATAAATATATCTGATGGTGGTGCGGGCAATTCATTGGTTTCAGCAAGTATTCTTCATCCTCTACCTTAATTGGGTCATATTGAGAATCAGAATAGTAGGGATAATGCCCTGAAGTCCTGTATAGGTCTAAATTTCCTATGTGAGGAGTGATAACCTCAACATAGCCGCGCTTTAAAAGCTCTTCTTTGATAAAGTTTTCGAGCTTCCTTCTTATAAAAGCACCTTTGGGCAACCAGACGGGCAGACCAGCGCCAATAGCAGGAGTAATCATAAAAAGTTCAAGTTCTTTGCCCAATTTTTTATGATCTCTTTTTTCAGCTTCTTCAAGCATTTTCAGATAATCTTCGAGCATCTTCTTTTTTGGAAAGGAAATACCATAGACGCGGGTCATCATATTCCGACTTGAATCGCCACGCCAGTAAGCACCAGCAACTGAGGTCAATTTGAAATACTTTATCATCGAAGTATTGGGAAGGTGCGTCCCTCGGCATAAATCAACAAAATCTCCTTGCTTATAAAAAGATATTTCATCGCCCTGCAAACCCTCTAAAAGCTCTAATTTATAGTTATCGCCAATTTTTTTAAAATGCTCAACAGCTTCGTCCCAGCTAAGTTCTATTCTATTATAATCAGATTTTTCTTCGGAAAGCTCTTTCATTTTTGCTTCGATTTTTGGCAGCTCTTCAAGTCCCAATTTTTGCTCATCAGGCAACTCAATATCATAATAAAATCCATTTTCTATTGAGGGACCAATCCCAAATTTTGTTCCTGGATACAGCTTTTCAATAGCAGCAGCCATAAGGTGTGCCGAGGAGTGCCAAAAAACATCTTTTCCTTCTTCGTCATCGAATGTCAGTATTTTGATTGTAGCGTCAGTATTTATTGGAGTAGAGAGGTCTTGTCGGTTCCCATTAACTATAATTCCTACTGCTTCTCGAGCAAGCCGCTCCGAGATTGATTTCGCAATTTCCAATCCATTAATTCCCTGAGCGTGTTCTTTAATATCGCCATTTGGCATCGTTATTTTCATTTTCAAATTATTCATTTAAATTTAACATATTGAAAATACAAAATTAACAAAATTTGAATATTTTTTTGTGAATAATATATTTGAAATGGAAAAAAGATTGTGCAAGCGCCGGCGAGCTAAATTGGAATTGAACTCGCTTAGGGCTTTGAGCTATTTGGGAGAGTTAGACAGAAGCAAAATACCAATAATCTTTTTTTGTGATCTGATAAGAAATTCACTTTTATTTATTGTAAATTTTTATTAACTTACAATTTTGATAGCAGCATAAAGGGGAAAAATATGGGACGCTCAATTAGTCCTTCTTCGGAGACAATCCGCAAGAAGGAGAAAATTTCTATTAATAAAAATGTGGATTCCGCAGCTAATACAAAAGAATCCAGCAAACAGCGTTCTAATATAGAAAAAAAGCTTCAAACAAAATTTAATAGAAATTTAAGAATTTTTTCTATTGCTCTTCTTTTTCTTGCGATTCTAATTCTTTTATCTTTAATTTCTTACACTCCAAAAGACGAGTCAAGCACAGAAATTACTTTCAAAGAACTACTCTCCATTTTCAGAGGGAATGCGGAGCTTAAAGAAAAAGCTGCTCAAACCAGCAATTGGCTGGGAATTTTTGGAGCAATTACTTCAAATTTCCTTTATAATTCGACCATTGGCTATGCGGTGCTGCTTTTTCCTTTATTTTTAATAGCATGGAGTTGGAGCCTCTTTAAGCGCTATGCCATTTCCGCCAAACTTATAAAACTCACAATTGGTTTCTCCTTGCTTGCCATCGTTTTTTCTGGGTTTATTGCAACAGCCTCTCTAATTCCATGGCTTTTTGAAATAGCGAAAGAATTTTACGGAGCTATTGGAATTTTTCTTGCAAGCGCAATTTCAAGTATGATTGGATTGGTGGGCTCTTTCTTGCTTTTCACACTACTTCTTTGCTCGGTAATCGTTTATCTAATTAAACTGCTCAATTACGATTATTATTTGAAGATAAAAGATTTCTTTAAAAGCCAAACAAAAAACATTTCTGAATACATTAAAAAGACTTTTAAAGAAATTCCTGCAATATTTAAAAGAAAAGCAAAAGAAAAACAAGTTTCAGAACAAAAAACCGAGAAAAAAGCCCCTACCGTCGCAGCTGCAGAAAATACAGATATTCGCTTTCAAAGTCACGACACATACTCTCAAATTCACGACCCGGCTTGAATAATAAAGAAAAATATCGAGTTTTCAAATGCCTTGGGAACGAGTGATAGCAGTGAAAAGCAAGAAAAAACAAATGAAAAGCAGAATGTTATAGATTCTCGTATTATAGATTCTCGCATTGATTCTGCAAAAGAGCTGGCAGACGAAAAATCGAAGTATCCGGAAATTACTATAAAAAGGAATCCTCAATTACCAATAATTGAAAAAATTATTGTTGAAGAGCTTGCAGATGCGAAATCAGATGAAGAACAAGAAAGAGCATTAAAACAAAAGCAAATTGAAAGTTTAGCCAAAGACGAAGCTGCTTTCGATCAAAAAAATATTAGTGAAAAGGAGCTAAAAGCAAGCGGTGAGAAATCAATAGAAAGCAAAGACGAATTGCAAAGCCAAGCAGATGGAACCATTTCCGAAAAAGGATCGAACCAAGCAAAGCAGCTTACTTTAACTATCGAGCAAACGCAAGAAAGCGAGATTTCTAAGCAAAATGACTCGCTTTTAACAAGTCCACTTTCTACTGCAATCCTCGACGAAGAAATAAGTTACACAGCTCCGAACGTAGATTTGCTTGGCAATTTTGACGATTCCACTTATATTGACGAAGAAGAATTAAAGCAAAACGCTCAAATACTTCAAGACAAATTAGAAACTTTTAAGATTGTAATTGAAAATCTTGCCGTTACCCCGGGACCCGTAGTAACTCAATACGAGTTCGTTCCGGCAGCTGGAATCAAAATTAGCCGCATAGAAAACCTTGCCGATGACATTGCAATGGCGCTTAAAGCAAAGGGAATTAGAATAATTGCTCCTATCCCTGGCAAAGGCACCGTGGGAATTGAAATACCGAATAAAAAGCCTTCTATTGTCAGTTTTAGCAGTATCGCAAAGTCTAATAAGTTCAAAAATATTAAACTGAATTTGCCTATGGCTTTGGGTAAAACAATTTCTGGCGAGGTGTTTTGTGCTGATTTAACGAAAATGCCACATCTCCTAATAGCAGGCGCAACAGGCTCGGGAAAAAGCGTTGGTATCAATACTATTATCGCGTCCTTGATATATAAAATGCATCCCAAATATTTGAAATTCGTAATCGTTGACCCCAAAAAAGTTGAATTGAAACAATATGCCCAACTGGAAAATCATTTCCTCGCAGTCTCGCCAGACATAGATAATGCAATAATAACAGACCCGCAAGAGGCGGTGATTGCACTTAAAGCAGTTTGCGCCGAAATGGATTTGCGCTACGATATTCTTTCAAGAGTTGGGCAAAGAAATATTTTTGAATACAATCAAAAAGTTCGTGAAGGGAAATTCAAAGATGACACAGAAATTGCACATAAAGAAATGCCATACATAGTAGTTGTGATTGATGAACTGGCGGATTTAATGCTAACAGCTTCTAAGGAAGTGGAAAGTCCTATCATTCGATTAGCTCAGCTTGCAAGGGCAGTCGGAATCCACTGCATCGTTGCAACTCAACG
>JAAYJM010000204.1 GCA_012522895.1 Ignavibacteria bacterium | reverse complement strand
TGGTCTATTCTTTCAAATGATTCAAATACAGGGCTTGTCTTTTCTTTTGCCTTGCTAATTAATAAAGAAAAAAACGAATAGATTCTATTGTATAATTTTTTCATTTTTTAATGAATTGCAATCCCTTGTTAGAATGAAAAATCAAGAAATCCCTCAATCAAGCAAATCACGGTTCAGACAAAAAAGCTAATCCCTTAATGCTATGCTGTCCGCTAAGACTGGCGGGCGGGGAATTGAATCTGGGAAAAAATGCTTGAAAAGAACATCTCTTGCAATTGGCGCAGCAACCGTAGAACCAAAGCCAGCATTTTCTACAATAACAGCAATTGCAATTGTCGGATTTTCTTTTGGAGCAAAGCAAACAAACCAAGAATGATCGGCTCCGTGTGGGTTTTGTGCGGTGCCAGTCTTTCCACAAACGCTAATCCCATGAATTTTTGCATTATTTGCAGTCCCCCCCGGAACATTTACCACATCGAACATACCTTGTTGAATTATATCAAAATTCGTCTTATCAATCGGGAGAACTTTTGTCGGAAATTTAAGGTATTCCTGTCTATTGGCGATATTATTATAGTATGAACGGAGTATATGGGGCTGAATCATCTGTCCCTTGTTTGCGATAGTGGCTACGTAATTAGCCATTTGCAAAGGAGTTACGTTGATTTCGCCCTGCCCAATTCCATAATTTACAACACGTCCCCCCCTTTCAGCGTTTTTCCCAAACTTTTTTCGCAACCAATCAACCGTTGGGAAAAAGCCTTTTTTCTCATCGGAGATGTCAACGCCAGTAAGCTCTCCAAAACCAAATAATTTAGCATATTTTTGCAAGCGGTGCATTCCGAGATTAAGTGCTAAACGATAAAAGAAAACGTTGCACGATGCCTGAATTGCCCGCCTAACATTTACCCCGCCATGAGCATGACAAGCGTAAGTTCTACCTCCATAAGGAAATGAGCCAGAGCAATAAGAGATAGTGTTTGGGGTGATTACTCCTTCTTGCAAGCCCGCAAGAGCAACAAGCATTTTCCAAGTGGAACCGGGCGGATAAGCAGACATAGTGGCGCGACTATAAAGTGGCTTTCCCGGGTCATTACTCAACCTTCTATATACTTCTGGCGAAACTCTACCCGAAAAATCCTCTAAATGAAAGTCTGGCTTACTCGCAATAGCTAAAATTCCTCCGTCCCTTGGGTCAATAGCAACTAGGGCGCCCCTACGCTTAGCCATTAAAGATTCTGCCGTTTCCTGCAAGCGTCTGTCTATTGTCAAATATAAATCATAACCATTGCTTACTAATTTATCGTCTCGCCCTTCGTTAAAACTCGAAACTCTTTTGCCAAAAGGATTTACAGCAACATATTTTATTCCTTTCGTCCCTTTCAAGTAATCTTCATAATGCTTTTCTATTCCACTTTTTCCGATTAAATCGCCGGGACGATAGCCTTTTTCTTTCAGACTTTCTAATTCTGCCTCCGAAATTTGCCTTGCATAGCCAAGGGAGTGAGCCATGGTTATTTTATCATCATAAAGTCGCTTCGATTCAACCACAATTTGAACATCAACTAAAATATCGCTATATTCCTCAATCAGTGCCGCCTTTTCAATGCCCACATCCTTAAACATTTTTATTGGCTTATAATGAGATTCTTTTATGTATTTTCCCAACTGCTTAGTTATTTCTGATGTGTCAATATCCAGCAAACTTGCTAAAAGTAATCGCGAGCCAATATCTTTGCTAAAGCCGTTAATAGTGATTGCGACTGTATAAGATGGCTCGTTATGAACAAGAAGTTTTCCATTTCTATCGTAAATATTTCCTCGAAAAGGCTCAACAATTTCTTCTTTCACTGCCTGGGCTTGGCTTTCAAGTCGATAAATGCTCCCTTTTACAATTTGAAGATGGGCAAGTCTTCCTATGTAAACCGCTACAATTAAAAGGGTTAAAACTCGTAATATATTTAGTCTTAAGTTTCCACCAAAAGACGGGTTATTGCTTGCTCGGCTCATTTTATTTCACAATTAAAATTGAAATCATTTTTGTCAAATTTCCATTTTTCAAAACTACAAAATAAACGCCTGTTCCAAAAGAATTTGGATTAATGCTAAAATAATACTTGCCGGGTGAAATGCTTTTGTCTATTAGAAGATTAGTTTTTTGCCCAAATTGATTGATTATAAAAAGCTCGCTCATATCGTCTGAGACAATGTTACATAAAAGCTGAACCTCTTTTTCTATTGGCTGATTCCCAATTATTTCTATTGATAAACTGTCGTTTGTCCGAGATAAATAATCGCTGATGAGCTTGTATTTTCCGTTAACATTTTCAGTATTCACGTTTAGATTTTTCGATGTTAGCTCTGTTGAGGCTAAAATTAAATCGCTATTATGTTTATTCCCTAAGAGCGTTTTGAATTTGACAAGAATAAAATCACCTTCCTCTAAAAGTCTTGCCTCAGAAATTTCTGCATCAATTTTTAAAAAGCCAGGAATATATTCATTAAATTCCTTAATTACTCCATTAATGAAATTTGCTTCAGAAAAATTTGCTTCCATAGGATAAAGCAAAGCTGGATCGAACTGGATTTCACAGGAAAAGCCATCAATATAGGCATCTCTTATGTGTCTTGCGCTGTCTTTTGAAAAAACTTGAATCGGAACTTGTATTTCGATATTTGCTTCGGAAGCAAGCTCCGGCAAACTTATTTCAAAAACAAAGGGCTTGAAAAAGACACAATTTCCAAATAGTTTGCTAAGTAAAAATGTATCGCAAGGGCTTGCGATATGCAGTTTAAAATCAGCACTGTCTTGTGCGTCCTTATCGTTCTTATATTTCAGTTGAAAAACGAGCATTGAATCAACTCCAAGCAAGGCTGGAAACAATGTATCGTTTAGCAATGTGAAAGCTGGATTTGAAATTGAGTAATCGTTTATTGAGATTGGAAAATCGCTTGTGTTTATTAAAACATAGTCTAAAAGCGAGCTGTCTCTTGACGTAATAAAACCAAAGCCCAATTCATTTTCATAATCAACTGAGATTGAGTTTTGCTTTCCCTTTAAAAACAGCTCAATTTCTTGATTTGTTGGCTCAAAGCGCAAAGTTAACCTCCCAAAATACTCCCCATCTCCATCTGGATTAAACCCAATTTCAAGCAATGTAGAATCGCTAAGCTCCTCTCCAATTTTACTTAAAAATGAAAAGGGAGCTGATATTTCATAATCCGAGATTTTTAAGCTATTTGAAGATGAAATTTTATAGAGTAAAACTTTTTCTGTTGTTGAAATATCTTCAGTGCAACGGGTATGAGTTCCAAAATCAAGCGTGTCGGCTGAAAAGTAAAATGAAGCTCTTTCTTTTTTTCCATAAATATAAAGCTGCTCAATAGCATCGCACAGACCTTCCTCAAATAGCACAAGGAAGCTAAACTCAGCATTTTCACTTGGGCTAACTCGCAAATTTATTTCCTTTTCCTCCTCAGGATCTAAAATTAGAGGCAGTTCAGAAAGAAATAATTCTGGCTGATTTGTTTGCAAATCAACTGCTATCGCAACGTTTGAAATGTTTTTTATAGTGAAAGTTGTGTCGAAGGAATCCACACCCTCCAAAATTGTAGGTATAAAAAGCGTGTCGGGCTGTATAGCAAATTTTGGCTCAATCGCCTGCCCGGTCAAAGCCAATTTAATAGAATCGAGAGCGTTCCCTGTTCTGTAAAATAATGTTAAATTTCTTTGGAAAGTCCCTTCCACCTGCGAGGCAAATCTAACTTTTAAGGAAACTGAATCGTTGGCATTCAACTCAAAAGGAATTTTGGGTTCAATAAGCTCAAAAGGTGCGGCTACACTTGCTTCGTTTATGCTTGCTTTCTCATTAGAAGGATTTACAAGAAAAAGGCTTTTTACAGCGCCAATAGTATCGCAAGTCAGAAGTAAATCAAAATCAAGGCTATTGTTTGAAAAATTTAGCTTTCTATTGCTTTTTTCTCCTTCCAAAAAAACGGTGTCAGCTCTGCCGCAATAGCTTTGCAAAATAATATAATCGCTAAAAACGCCAGAATAGTCAGCTTCAAAGCTTATTTCCAAATCCAATGCTTTTTGTGGAGGAATTTTTACTGGCTGCTCAAAAGTTAAGTTAAAAGGATTGTCAGCGCTTTTTGCCACTTGCAAGAATAAGCTGTCAGCTGAATTATTGTGTATACTAAAAGATTTTTTTGCCGAGATTTCGCTTGCTCCAAGTGAAAAATATAAAATGCTTGGCTCAATATCAAAATCTTCTTTTTTATGCTTTAACTCAACGGAATAAGTTGTGTCCGAACAAAGGTTTTCATTGTAAACGATGCAATAATATTTCCCTTCCTCAGAAATCAATATACTTTGCCTGTTTGTATTTAAAAACTCATCGTTCCAATACCACTCGTAAGAGCCTCCACCATAAGCAAAAAGCTCAAGCGTCTCAGTTTCACAAACACTGACAGTTTGGTTTTCCGTTAAAATGACTGAATTTAGCTCAATTTGAGCAATTGGGTATTCGATAATAGCAATAGAAATTACATTGGACAAGGCAGAGCAACCCGCTGAATCTATAACTTTTACAGAATAATGCCCGGCATTACTAACTACAAATCTATTTTCACTTGAAGATTCTACAAAATAAGCAAATAAATAAAGTTCGTATTCAACAATGCCTTCTTCACTCGCCACGGAAAGAACAATGCTGTCTCCTTTGCAAATTGCTGTTCTATTGTTTTCAGTAGAAAGAATTGGAGCTACTGGGTTGCTTTTTGCTGCAACTACTTCTGCGTAACTCGTTTCATTATAAGAGCGTCCTCTCGTTAAGCTCGGAGCTAATTCTCCGCCACTACTGTCGTTAGAATATCTATAAGCAAAAACGCGATAAACAAAGGCTTCTCCGCAAGAAAGGGAGTAATTATCTGTAAAACTTAAATCAGAGCTGTGAGTTAAAATAGTCGCAGAGCCAAGCATTTCACCATCATTATAAATTCTTCCGTCCACTGGAGATGCTGCATTTGGCAAGCCTTCCACTGGGCAGCGCGTAACTATATAGCCCTGTTTATTATCGTTTGGGTAGGGATTTTGAGCTTGGCTCCAGCTGATTTTAATTGAATTGGAGCTAATATCGGCAGAAGCAGTTGGATTTAGCCACAGTGGCTGCCTTGTCTCTCGCCAAAAAGTTTCATTCTCAGTAAGCGCGTTTGGTCTTGTGTTTGGTTTTCCCTTTGTAACTTCTTCGCTTGAGTTATATACTTGTTCGTTGCTTGCACCTGCAGAATAGCTATTTAGATTGGCGCCGGGAGCAACGGAAACTGAGCTGTTCCCAGCGATAGAGCCAGCATGAGCAACTTTCGTGCTTGGTAAATCAGACCACTCATCTACTTCGTTTGTGAAGTGAGCCAAGCAATGCACATGCTCGCCTTGCGCGTTTATAATTTGAACTATCTCAGCACTTTGACTTATATTCAAAGCAACGATGGGCCAATTATTAAGTGAGCAGCCATCACAATATACAACTTTTTCAAAATATAGGGAGTTTTCTGCTCCTATTTCAATATAGCCGTCAGCATCATTGGCGTCAGATTCTTCACTCCCGCGATGCTTAATCACTATCACAGTGCCAGAGCGTAAATGCTGCCATAATGGGTGATCGTTAAATCTAACCCCACCTTGCCAAGAACTGAGAGCAGAGCTTGATGAATTATCGCGAAGCACATAACCGGTTAAATTCAAATTGTCTGCAATAACAAGAAGTTCAGTCCATTCTTCATTTGGACTGCTCGCATTAAAATACTCACTTACTACGATTTCTTGACTTTTTAAGAGGAGAAAATTGCAAAGAAAAATAAATACAAAGAATATTAATCTAAATACTAATCTATTCATGTTTTGCTCCAAAAATGAGCTTAAGTTTTAACGTAATATCGTTTATTCCATCAGGGACTATCGCCAATTTCATTAATTTGGGTTAATAGAACCATAATCGTAAATCGCTGTCAAGCCGCTAAGTTTACTTTCTAATCTGTGCTTTTGCTTAGTCAATTCATTAATTCCATCGCTATATTTTGCCACTTCGTCAGCAAGCAAATTTGTGTCAGTTAAAACTGGAATTAATGTGAATGGAAAACTTTTTTTTATTTCCTTTCTTTCCTTATGCAAGTCAGCAATTTTTTCTTGGATACAAGAAATCTCAGTTTCAAGCTCTTGCGGGCTTAAATCATTATTTTTAACGGAAAAGTCGAAAGTGGAATATATTTTTTTTATTTCTTTTGTCTTGCCATTTAGAAAAAGAGTTACAACCTCCTCCCTAAGCT
>JAAYJM010000203.1 GCA_012522895.1 Ignavibacteria bacterium | reverse complement strand
GGCCAATGCATTGTGTAGTTTCCACTTTCCAGCAAGCATTTTGCAATCATCCCATGTTCATATAGCTCCGGATTTTCAAATTCCCCAAATATTAAGGAAAATGATAATTTGAATATAAACGAAATAATTAATAACAAATAAACAAATTGATTTCTTTTAAATTTCATACTTTTCATTATTTGTTTTTTCATTTATTGTTATAATAAACTGCTATTGTGCCATTTCCAAAAATTTGAAATTTGATTCCTTTTTTCTTTTGTTTAATATTTTCTTTTTATTTTACGTTTCATCGAAAATAATTATTTCTTTGAAAATAATATTTTTCTTCGGTATTGTTAAAATAAATTAATCATAGAGTTTCTTGAATACTGGGGGAATCGAAATATCTTTAACATTCTCTTTGTTAGTGCCTGCTTCTTGGGTAGAATATTCATTGCTATGCTGTTTTTCGAATATATTTTTAATGCTGTCAAACTCATTAGGCCTTGCCTCAGTTGAGTTGATTCTGCTAATAGCTGGCTCATCGTATTTACCCAGTTGCTCGTGTCCTTTAGGAGTAGATATAACTCCATCTTGTCGACTAATATTAGGCCGAGGGTTTAAAATAATGTTTGGTCTATAAGGATTTTCTTGATTTTTTGGAATCATTATTTCAGTTCCATCTGCGTTTATTGTAAATAGATCATATTTTCCGGAGCTGTTTTTTTTTGCATTATTGTTCTCCTTCGTGGGGTTTGAGAAGTCTGTTGCAATTACTGTAATATCCACTTTGCCCTCCATCTCGTTTTTATGAACTATGCCGTGGATAAAGTTCAGCTGTTCGTTGCATTTGTTTTGAATTTCTGTCAGAATTTCTCCTAATTCTCCGTTTGTAAAGTCTTCTCCAACCACCATATTGAGCAATATAGATTTTGCCCCTTCAATCGTTTTGCCGTTTAGCAAAGGTGAATTTAAAGCATTGTGGAAGGCTTCGTTTGCTTTATTTTTTCCAGAGCCGGATCCAGTGCCAATAAGTGCATCTCCTTTTCCTTTCAAAATCGTGCATACGTCAGCAAAATCCACATTTATCGTGCCGACCTCAGTAATAATGCCGAGCATTCCAATCACTGCATTGGCAAGCATATCATCAACCTGTTTCAATACCTCTTTAAAGGGCATATCTGAGGGACAAAATTCCAATAGATTTTGGTTTGGAATAACGATAAGTGCGTCTACGTGTTGCTTTAGTTCGTTAATACCTTCCTCGGCAACTTTGATTCTAACTTTTCCTTCATGATTGTAAGGAGTGGTTACAAAAGCAACAACAAGAGCGCCGGATTCCATTCCCGTTTTGGCAATGGTTGGAGCGCCGCCCGTTCCAGTTCCTCCACCCATACCGGCATAAATAAAAAGAAGGTCTGTGTCGCGAATAGTCTCTTTAACTTCTTCTAATGATTCTTCGGTTGCTTTTTTCCCAATTTCTGGTTTGCCACCAGCTCCTTTACCGCCTGTGATTTGCTTGCCTAATTGCTGCTTTGTTTGCGCTAAGCTGACATCGAGAGCTTGTTTATCGGTGTTAGCTGCCACACAATCAATACCATTAAGCTCTTTCTTTACTAAATTGTTGACAATATTACCCCCTGCTCCTCCTACGCCATATACTGTAATTTTTACACCATCATGCGGTGCATTATCAAGTTCAATACCAATTGACATTAAAGAACCCCCCTGAATGTATTTATAAAAATCGTTTTCTTTTTATGCTACAAATCTTTTAAAAAATTAGTTATTTTATTAAAAATTGTATGTTTTTTTTCCTTTTTAATTTCTACCTCTTCTACTTGCGTTGTGCCTTTATCTTCTTCAATTTTTAAAGAATGAAGGGCTAAACCGATAGCAGTAGAATATGCTGGATTGTTTATTTTTTGAGTCAGTCCGGAAAAGCCATTGACAGAAGGTATTCCCATTTTTATAGGCATACCAAAAACTTCCTCTGCCAAGTCTTCAGCTCCTCTTAAAAGAGAGCAGCCGCCGGTAAGAACCACCCCCGCGCCCAAACGAGCTGAATAAGGCGAGGTCCGTATTTCATTTAAGGCAAACTGGAAAATCTCTTCCATTCTCGGTTGAATTATTTGGCAAAGCTCCTTAGCTTTCAATTCTTTTGGCTTTCGTCCAGAAATACCAGGAATCTGAAATTTTTCTTCATTATCAACAAGGTGAGGTCCATAGCAGCTACCATACTCAATTTTCGCTCTTTCTGCTTGAATATCCGGAATACCGACCACTGTTCTAATATCGCTTGTAACAAGCATTCCACCGAGAGCAATTACTTTTGTAAACCTGATTATGCCTTCTTCAAAAATAGTAATATCAGTTGTTCCGCCACCAATATCAATTAAAGCAACTCCTAATTCTTTCTCATCTTCAAAAAGCACAGAATAAGCGCTTGCTATTGGCTCTAATATAATATCTTTGATGCTAATTCCTAATTTTTCCACGCATCTGTAAATATTTCTAACAGATGAGGACAGGCCGGTTACTATATGGGTTATAGCTTCCATACGCACACCCGCCATACCAACAGGATCGTATATACCGTCTTGTTTGTCTATAATAAACTCTTGTGGGATAATGTGGAGAATTCGCCGTTCCGAAGGGATCTGAGTGTTCCTGCATTCATCTAAAACTCGGTCTACGTCTTCTTTTGTAATTTCTTTGTCTGGATTCGATATGCCCACAATTCCACGCGTTTGATAGGATTCGATATGATCGCCAGCAATTCCAACAACAAGCTCTTTGATTTTTATGCCCGATTGCTGCTCAGCAATCAAAACGGCTTTTTGAATTGCGTTAGTTGTTTTTTCTATATTGGAAATAACCCCGCGTTTCATACCGAGACTTTCAGCAACTCCTACTCCTAAAATATTTATTTGTTTACTTGCGGAGTTCTGAGAAACAACGATAACACACACCTTAGAGGTGCCTAAATCAAGCCCTACTGCAATATTCTGCTCTTCTTTTTGGGCATTAACCTGTGTTTGTGCTTGAGGCATTTTATTTCAATTTCTATTAAATGAAAAATAAATCTTATTTAAAAATCTTAAATCTATGTATTTTGCTTGTTCTAAAAACTTGTTATTCTTTTTTTCTTTAAAAAACCTTGATAGCTTTTTCACTGCGCTTTCAAATAAATCCTTGTTTCCGATAATTGCCTCGCTTGCATTTTCATTTAAAATAATGACGAAGGCTTGCTTTTTCTTATCAAAAAATATTTCAGAAACTTCATTGATTAAAGTGCTATCCTCTTGCTGTTTCACTTCGTTTATTAGCTGCAAAGCATTATTTAAAAGCAAAACGTCCGTCTGTTCTCCTTTGATAATCCCTCTAAGAATTGGGACATCTGGCAATTTTTTATAAAGTTTATAATTTAACAACTTGCCATCTGAATCAACGAAATACTTTTTCCCTTCCTCTGCTATTAAAAGTGCTTCAATCTGCTTTTCACTAATAGCAATAACAATTTCATCTGTAGTTCTGTAAGAGCTATACGCTTCGTCCATCAAAGGGACCGAGTGCAGATCTTCTTTTAGTTTTGAAAGTTTGATATTACTTTTTGGTGTATCAATCACTTGCTCTTTTATTAAATCAGATATTTCTTCTTCTGGAATAACAACCGTCCCTTCTATTTTTATGCTTTTTACGGGCTGTTGAAAGTTCCACCTTACAGCTGTAATGATTAACAACACAAAAAACACAAAAAGTAAGACCAGCTTAAATGCTAACTTTTTTATTTCTATGTTATTACTATTTTCCATTTTCTCATTTTTAAAATAGGAAACAATTATTCTGCTATTTCATAAAAAACAGAAAATTCATAACACCCTGTATTCTTAGATACTTACAAAGTTTCAGAAAAAATGATCTGTAATTTACCACTGCTGCAAATGGTAAATTGGTTTTATGCAAGATAAATGATTTTTATTTAATAATCAAAAGAAATTATTTATTTTTTAAATTTATTTTAAATTTATTTTTTTTAAAATTGCAACATTTCGATTAAAGCAGACGCAGTAAGCGTTTCCTCATTATACCTTTTTGCAAATAAATCGCCAGCTCGGCCGTGTAGAAAAGACGCCAGAGCGCTCGCGATTAAAGGATTCAATCCTTGGGACAGAAAGGAGGCAATAATCCCAGTTAAAAGATCGCCGCTACCAGCGCTTGCCATACCAGGGTTCCCGTTTACAGTCCAAAAACTGCGCTGCCCATCGCTTGTGATTGAAGGCACATTCTTTAAATGGACAATGCAGCCAAGTTTTTCTGCCCACTCCTTTGCCAAACTATGTGCGTGTAGCTCAACTTCTTGCCTTTCAAGTTCTGTTATCCTTGCAAATTCTCCACAATGAGGCGTTAAAATTATGTTTTTCCTTAAAATTGAATCTTTGCTCACTACCCTTAAAGCATCGGCATCAATTACAACTGGAATATTTTTACTTACTCTTTCTATAATTTTTGCGCATAGCTCTAATGCTTCTCTATTATCCGAAATGCCTGGACCAATAGCAATAGCATTTGATTTTTCAGCTCTTTCCAAAATTAAATCTAAATTATACCCTGTATCGCTTATAGTTCCAAATTCATTTACATCAAGATTGTTTATAATGATTTCTGGCAAAACTGCCGAATGCACACTGTTTGTGCATAGCTCCACCAAACCTGCTCCGGACTTAATGGCAGCGTTAGCACAAAGAGCAGCAGCACCGGGATATTTTTTCGAGCCTGCAATAATTAAAACTCGACCATAATCAAATTTTGAACTCTTTTTTTTACGCTTTGGAAAAAAGTTTTCAATATCTTTTTTTTCTAAAACGGAAATAGTGCTATATTCATTAACTATTTTGCTTGGAACACCGAGATTGGCAATTTTGATTTTTCCACAAAGCTCCATACCATCATTTAAAAGCATTCCCGTTTTAATGGCAAACATAGTAATTGTGTAATCAGCTTTGAAGCAGAATTCACTTGCAAAGCCAATTTCAGTATTAAGTCCGGTGGGCGCATCAATAGCGATTTTCAGCGCGCGGTTATCAGTAATTTTTTTTAAAATTGAAAGAGCAAGACCGCGAATATTTTCTGAGCCACCAACTCCGATCATCGAATCTATTAAGATATCGCAACTAAAGTCAATTTCGTTTAAAAATTCTTCTGATTCAATTTTAATTAGATTCACGCCAATATTTTTTGCTGCTAAAAAATTATCTTTTGTCTCGGGACTCATTTTTTCTTCAGCGCCAATCCAAAAACACTTCAGCTCGCATTTCTCGAAAAGGTGGCGTGCAAGAGCAAAGCCGTCTCCTCCATTGTTCCCGCTCCCACATAAGATAATTACACTTGGGCGATTCAAATTGCGTTTTCTAATAATTTTTTCAATATATATCGAAGAAGAGCGAGCTGCGTTTTCCATTAAAATAGCAGATGGCACGCCATATTCATTAATTGAATAATTATCAACTGCATACATTTCTTTCGGAGTTAAAATATTTAGCATTTTTTTTGTCTATAATTCAATTCATTTAATAATCACTGATTTAATTGATCTACATTTGTATAAAAGCACCTTTTTTGCAATCGTAATATAATGAAATATAATTAAATTTACACAGCTTGCAAATAAATTAAAAGGAGTTTTTTGCAAAAATCAATGCAATTCAAAAATAAGATACTCAAAAGGCTGTAAAGTTAATTTTATTCTATTATAATGAAAATCAATATTTCTGCTGTTCAGAATATTTGTTATGCCATTATAAAAATTCGGAAGCTCAATTTCTGCATAGTTTTCGCTTTTGCTCAAATTTGCTAAAAACAAAATGCTTTTTTCAAATTTTCTAATAAAGCTCAAAATTTGTTCATTATTTGTATTAACTTTGAAAAATGTTCCTTTCTTAAAATTGTCCCTTGCTTTTATATACTTTTTCCTTATCTCTAAAAGTTCTTTTATCGCTGGAATTATTGAATGAGAGCTGCTCCAATTCAATCGAATGTTTGAAAAAAGAGCTAACTTTTCTATTGGATACTCGCTCATTTCTTCATCTGTGAAATCCAGCCCAGTATTTATTGGAGCAAGTTCAGCAATTTCAAAACCATTATGAATGAAGGGCAAACCTGGAACAAGGCAGTTAATTGCCCAACACAGCTCAGAGTATTTGATACTACCGAAACGGGTAATTGCACGCGGGGTATTGTGGTTTTCTGCGGAAGCAAAAAAAGGAATAGCGACTTGCTCCGTTTCGAGCATATAAAAGAAGTTTTGCATTTTCCAAGGAATATGCTCATCGAAATAAAGGTAACCCGCTACAGCACTATATCCCGCTTTTTTCGACTTTTCCTGGATTGCAAAGTTTTCTTCCCAAAAAACAAAATCCTCGTTTATTTTCTTTGCTTTTGCAATTATTTGCTTTAAAAGCTTTGCAGGGAGGGCATGCCCCATATCTACCATCACCCCATCAATACCATATTTTTTTTGATAAAAAGGAATAATTTCAGAAATTTTTTGCCAGAGTTCTTTTTGCTCGTATTTTTCTTTCGCAAGCTCTTTGTCATACATTCTAACTGTGTTGTATGCAATGTAGTTAAAGCTTGGGTGATTATATAGTTTCAAATATGTAACGTCAGACCAAAGCGGCTGCTTATCGTCCGGGGGCCAATCTGCAAAAGCCGAGGGAATAACGCAGCGCTCTCCTTTTTCATTGATAGCAATGATTTTCCCGGCTTCTTTAAAAACTTTTTTTGGTCTTTCAACAAATTTTTCAATATAATCCTTGTTTGGAGGAATTAGCTCTATAAAATTTTGAGCTAAAATATTTTCTTTAATCTTTCCTAATTCTTCTTCGGAAAAGCAAGGAGGAGAAAAATTATTTGCGTTCTCTTCCTTAATCCAATAAAACCACTCTGGATGCTCGATTGCCCAATCGCTATCCAAACTTGCAGTGCGAAACACAAATTCGAGAACTACTTTCATTCCAAGCAAATGCGCCGCTTCAATAAATGCAAGGAACTGCTCCGATGCGCTCATATCTATTGTGCTGTCAGCAAGGTTTTCGTCAATTTCGTTAGCATTGCGTATTGAATAAGGGGAGCCAAGCTCGCCTTTTTTCCCTTGCTGACCAATCGAAGCAATAGGGAGGAGGTAAACCGTGTTCGCACCAAGCCAATGGATATAAGGCAGCATTGCAATCGCATTGAGAAAAGAGCCAGCGGCGTATCGAACAAAAATATTGTATATAATCGCTTCCTTTGTCCAATTTTTAGCTTTAAACTCAATTTTTTCACTTTTAGAAAGCTGTTCGATTTTTTCTATTTGCTCAAGGAAAAATTTGGCGCTGTTTATTTCAATTTCATTTAAGAGCTTGCTATTAGGATTTGCCCATATTTGAGGCAGCTTGCTTGTTTTTTCGGGCTGTATTTTGTTTAGCTTTTCGAGTTTTCTTTTCAGAATTCTTAATGACATATTAAATCTTGCAAAAAAGAATCAAAATTAAAAAAAATATTCAATTATTTTTTGAATATATTAAATAATTTAATAATTTTGTAAGCTATTATTTGAATAATAGAGGAAAAGAGGGCCTGTAGCTCAACTGGTTAGAGCGCCGGACTCATAATCCGTAGGTTGGGGGTTCACGTCCCTCCAGGCCCACAAGAAACACCTTTTTTTTCAATAGAATATTATTTTTTTTGCAAGATATAAAAAAAGCCCAGACATAGCTTTCTTAGTAAGTTAGAAGGTGCCCCGCTACCAGCAAATTGGACAGATTTAACAACTTATATATTGATTAAATTATATTCAGCTGTTCAATTTTTTTGGAAGTCCCGCAGTTTTGATTGGAACTTTATTTTCAAAAAAAGATATAGATAAAATGACGCTGCTGTCACAAGCAAGCGGCGGACAAAAAGCTCGATTTATTGTTCTAAATCGGAACGCTGGAATGGGGTTTAGTTATATGCTTGCTTAACCCAGCCTGAATTCAATATCATAATTTATTATAAAATTTATTTCTTCATCTGTAAAACCGTATGCATCTTGTATGGCTAAATCTATTTGATCTATAATATGCTTGGACTTTCTGGCATAATACTCACGATATTCAGAAATGTGGGAATAGTTAACTTTTTTTATCTTTGAGTTCTTGTGCAGGTCTTTTAGGTATTCATCATATAATCTTTCAATTTTGTCTTTTTGGTGAACTAGTTTATCAACTGGAATTGGCATAATTTCTAGTTCATACAACTTCATATTTAAAGTATCAGAGTAAATATGATAAAACCAATAGTATAAATTGGTGCTTAGTATTGCTCCAATTGTATTACAAATATTTTTGTCAAAAATAAGATACTTTTCTGCTGATGAATTAGTTGTATAATTTGTAATCACCTTAAAATATCTACCGCCAGCCGCTCTGTAATAAATTGGATTCCCATTCTCTTTAACCAGCAGGTCTTTGATTGTTGTTTTTATTGTAAAAATCTTTTCCAAAATTTTAAGTTCTATAGGTAAACCAATTTTTGGTATTCTTCCTGGTAACACGAAATCCTTAGAGTTAATAAACTTCAGTTTTTCTAATACTGTGCTGATACTTGTATCTGAATACTTTTTATTAACCTTTGTTGTAAATAAGTTTGTATTCTGTTTGTTGTTTTTTTGAAAACTTAGGATCGATACAGCTTGCTCGGCATTGTCAAAAATCTTTTTGGGTCGGTCAGAATAAGTTGATACTTTAATTGTTTCGCATTTTTCAAACATTATCCTATGTAAAGATAACATTGAGTCACTTGAAGTAATAGCCAAAGGCACTATAAAAGTCAAGAAGGAGTTGTTATTAATAATTTGCATGCTTTTATCAATAAACAGCGAAAAAGTATCAAGCGAACCTTTTAACTTTACTTTTTGTCCATTTTCAATTATTTCTTTTGTTTTGGCAGATTCATAGTTATCCTTGAAGTATTTTTTATATTTTTCTGGATATTTCGCACCATAAGGTGGATTTCCAATCACAATATCGAAACCATTTTTCAGACCGAACATAAATTCAGGGTCGAACCAATTAGCCGAGCTGTTTTGCTCGAATGGATCCCAAGATGCAATTTTTTCAGCTATTTGGTTATTAAAGCCGCTCTGTTTCAATGCTTCTTTTAGATTTTCTCGGGCTTCTTTTTCCTTTTTTTGCAAAACTTTTTTTACGCTTGAGCTATTAGAATAAAAAATTTTTCTTCTAATATCGAATAAATTATGTTCAGCTTTCTCCACATATTCGGATTTTAAGCTATCGTCTTGTTCTAATCCAATAAGCGTATTAGCAGCAACAAATTTAGTTTCAAGATTGGGCAAAGGTCTAATATCGCGATTTTCTTTCGAGTCGTCAATTTTTTGCTCAACGATTAAGGAGATAAAAAATCTAAGTTTAGCAATTTGAATGGCAATCGGCTGAATATCAACACCATAGATGCAGGACTCAATAAGTCCGAGTTTGCGGATGTAATCAAGTGGCTTTCCTTCGAGTGCTTTTTCAGTTTCAGTCCGAATTTCGTAAGGCGTTTTTTCGATAAGTTTTTTCTTCCATCTTTCGTTTTCAGGGTCAAGTTTATGAAGTATATGCACTAATTTATGAAGTATCCCCATAGGGAAAGCGCCGGAGCCGCAGGCGGGGTCGAGTATTTTAATTTTATCAATAGCATCAATAATTGTTTGGACTTCGTTTTCGTTAAAGTCCGGCTCATCTTCGGCATAAGTAAGCAGTTTTTTCAGCCTTTCCCTATTTGAGGGATGATCTGTGCTTTCTTTGTTTTTTTCAAATTTTTCTTCGAGGTATGCGATTAAACTCTCATCGGCCATATAATTTACGATTTCGCGAGGGGTGTAAAATGAGCCTGTAGCCTTTCGAGCAGTGTCGCCAGTTTCGGGATTGTAGTTTGCTAAAAGATTTTCAAACACCCTTCCCAGTAATTCTGGGTCGAGAGCAATGTCTTCTTCCAATGGCGTATTTTCATCAATAGTAAATTTATACCTATTTAAAATATTGATTAAGCCGCATACTTTGTATATTTTATTTTTAGTTCCATAATCTTTATTAAGATCATTATCTTTTTCTTGGCTAAAGAATAATTCATCTGGCACTTTTAAAAGCGATTCATTTTTCTTATTGTCGGAAAAGCAATCAATTCTAATTTCTTTTCCATCAATTTTACTATCCAAGCACTCAAAAAGTCCGCCATTGAGAAAAGGAATATTTGCAAACAATTTCAGCAACGTGTCGGGCTTTTTAATAAATCTTTTATATCTATAATAGCCAGATTGGAGGTATCCGTCATTAATATAGCCATATTTCTTTGCGTCTTCAATAAAAATCCTACTTTTTGGCTTGTCCTTTTTCATTGCTGTATTTAATGTCGCAAAGAACAAATTTTGCAATATAGCTTTGTAATAGGTTGAGCCGGTTTCGTCTTTGTAATCTAAAATAGTATCAAGGGAATTTTTATTAAACAATTCATCTTGAACAAGTTTTTTTTCTTTCAAGAACCAAATGAAAATAATTCGAGTAAGCAAGCGAATTAAACTTGCGTCAGCCTGAGTTTTTTCCTCAGTGCCTGCAATCGTTGGGAATTTAACTACCGATTTAGCCCAGAAATACCAATTTGCAATTTCTTTATAAAATTGTTTATTGAGCAACTGAATGTCAAAAACTTCTTTCCATTGTTTGTATAGAGCCTCAAAGCATTTTACATCGGACTTCAATTTCAAATCTTGCAGAATTTTCAAATGCCCGGCGTGTGGCTTTTCGATATTAATGTCTTTGAGCATAGAGACTTTGCCCAACTTTTCACCTTCTCGCCATTTTTGGGTGTAGGCAGTTCTTTCTATGGTAGAAAAAGTAAGAAAGCTGCTGTCCCCGTTTTCATATTTGAGCAATAAAATCACTGGTGCTTCTTTGCTTGCTCTATTGAAAGCTCTTACAAGGCTTGCTATTTCCGTTCTCGTGGGGGCATAATTTTCAAGTTTAAGAGCAAAAATCATAATGATTTTATATTTCTCATCAACTTCTTCAATAAATTCATCGAAGCTTTGCTCAGTTTTTTCTTCATTTGAAGTCGTTTCAAAAACTGATTCTTCAATAGTTCCAAGAAAATAAGTCTCTACGATAGATTTAAAAACTGGCAATGGCTTAAAATGATTTTTTAAAATGCTTTCTGCTGAAACTTTTTCCTTAGTCATAAGTTTCAAAGGAACGCTAAGCTGCTTAAAAAAAGAAAGCCCAGCTTCAAAAAGATTTTCAGAGTTAAATTTAGTTAAATCCATTTATTCAATATCCTTATTATCAGAAACAACTACCCAAGTAATTAAGTCGAAATTTTCTGGTTTAAATTTTTCTTCAATCAGCATATTTTCTCCCTGGTTTCTCGGGAGGGCGCCATATTGAAAAAGATTATTTATTTCTTCTACAGCTTGCTCTCCTCTTTGTCCTTTTATTACTTTTTTAAGCAAATCTGCAAGTATTTTAATTTCATCTTTGTCAACGTTTTCAATTTTATCAGGGACATATCTATCCTCTTCTTTATGTTTTCTCAATATAGCTAAAATTTCACTACTATTTTTAAATAAACTTGTGCCTTTTGAGTCAATGTAAAGCAAATGTATTTCATCGTAATAAAAATTTTCTTCTTCTATTCTATTTTTTGGATAGCCGAGAGCAGCGATTATGCCATTCGGTAAATTTGGGAAATCGGCATCTGGTTTTGCTTTGAATCCAGAAAAAACGCCATTTGGAATAGATTCATATTCTTTTCTGTTTTCCATCATCTTATCATAAAAATCTTGTCTATGCAACTCAAGTGATAAATCGCTCATTCCAAATTTTTCGTTTTCTTGCTCAATTCCCTCCCAAGTTTCTTGAAGTTGTTCGAGCATTTTTTCAGTTTGCTTCGCAAGAAGCGGATTATCTTCCAGCATCTCTCGCAATTCCTGCGTCAGTTCTTCATCGACTTCAGCACCGACCACTGTCATAAGTGCCATTCTTGTTTCTACTCTTTCTTTAAGCCTCAAATAATCTTCATAGTCCTTAGCGGGCCAAAAGTTAATGCCAATAATTGATTCATTTGGCGAGCCAATTCTATCTATACGCCCAAACCTTTGCACGAGTCGAACGGGATTCCAGTGAATATCGTAATTAATCACGCAATCGGCATCTTGCAAGTTTTGTCCCTCGCTTAAGCAGTCTGTTGCGATAAGTATGTCGATTGGATTTTCAAGTTTTACGCGGGTATCCTTGTCGTGCTTTATTACAAATTTTTTCCATTCTTCATAATCTTGTATTGTCTCAATTGAATTTTCTTCATAAAGCGTAGACCAATCTTTTTCGTTGAAAAGTTTAGTGAAGGGGGCAAAGCGCTCGAGAATTGCATCAAATCTATCAGATTTATTACTTAAAGGTTCGTCAGTTTTGCACTTGCTACCGCTAACGAAAGCAATCCTTTTTAGTCCAACTTTTTTTAGTGTGTCGAAAATATATTTAGCTGTATCGCTAAATGTAGTAAAGATAACGACTTTTTTATTATTTGATTTCTCTTGTTTTTCTCTAATTATTTCTATCAATTTATTGATTTTAGTATCGCATTTATAATCATTTTGAACTGTTTCAGAATACTTTATTAAATTTTCTTTTAAGTTTTCCATTTTTTCTATGTCTTTTTCAAGATGCTCTTTAAATAATTGTATATTCGATATGCTTGAAATTCTGATTGGATTCTTTGCCCCAAGTTCAAATTCAGGCTCATCTTCATACTCTTCAAATTGTTCATAATCAACGCTGTCAATCTCAATGTCTGACGAACGACTTGTGCTTTTCAAGTAATTGTTGACTTTTTTAAGTGCTTTTTGGTGCTGCTCTAAAATTTTATTAATTGTAATTTTAAATGAATACCAGCTCGATTCCAATCTTTTAACAAAAAGAATATACATCATTTTGCATAAAAACTTTTCACGTTGTTGTTGGTCTTCCAGAACGCTTACAGGTTTTGCCACTTCTGTATATTCGCTTGGTCTATACGCAGTTAAATTTACTGCACAAGCGTTTAAAATCTCATCAAAAGCCCGAAGGGAACCAATATTCTCAGGGCTTATGAATACGTTTTTCGGTTTTTCTTTTTTTGGAAACCTTAAGCTGTCAAATTCTTTTTCTATGATAGGCCTAGTTCGAGCAACGATTAATGAATCCGTTAATGTAAAAAATTTATTATCTAATTTTGATATAAAATCACATATTTTTCTATCATCATTTTCCTGCCACTCTTTGAAATCTCTTTGAGCTCTTGCAAAAAGTCTTTCAAGGCTTTTTATTTCGACATCTGATTTTTCAAACCCAGCATCCTCTCCTTTTACAATCAATTTGAATTGATTTCTAACATCAATCAATCTATTATTAATCGGAGTAGCCGAAAGCTGCAATACTTTTACATCTCTATTTTTCTTCAATACATTTTCCACAAGAAATCCATATCTTGATGACTTATCGTTTCTTAAATTATGGCTTTCGTCAATAACAAACAATATTTTGGGATTCCCTTGCAAGGCATTTAGCTTCCTATCGTAGCGGTCTAATCTTTCGTCCTGTAAATCGGTGTGGAAGCGAACCCAATAATCCAATTTATCTTTATCGAACTTAGATCTATTTCCATATAAGTACTGTTTCCAATTTTGAGCAAGTTTTTTAGGACAAAAGACAACAATTCTATATCCTTGCATTTCAAAATATTTCATAACAGCAAGCGCAGTCCATGTTTTACCAAGACCCACAGCGTCAGCAAGAATAGCACCATTTCTTTTTAGAAGCATTTTTATTAAGCTAATGACTGCTTTTTTTTGGAAGGGGTAAAGAGCTTTGTAAAGCCTTGTATCTTGGACAAAAGCAATTTCTCTTTGAAAAACAGGATCAAGTATCCCGTTATCAAAATCTTTTTTAAATAGCTCATAAAGAATCTTATAATAAATATCTTTAGGGCTGCGCTTAATGAAAAAATCTTGAATCTTCTCGATTAAGTGTTCTTTTAGGTCAACTTTTCGACCTCCATTCTGTTTGATTTTGTCGCTCGCAGTGTTTTTCCAAAGTTGATTGAACCATTGCAAAATATCCTCATAGTCTGAATCTCCACCTGAAATAGCGATATTAAGCTCAATATTTGATGACCTTTGAATTCCAAGACCGGCTTCCGTCAAATTCGAACTTCCGACAATATAGAACTTATGGCGACTGTCATCTTCTTCATAAATGAAGGCTTTAGCGTGGCAAAAGCTATCTGAAATATGCTTAATTTGAACTGCATCTTGCTCAAGAAATTTTATAGCTTTTTTAGCATACGAGCTTAACCTAAGAGTTTTGTCAATATCTAGATCTTCTCTCAGTAAATCAATAATTTTATCCTTTTTGTCATATTTTGCTATCAAATACCCAAGCAGCAATCTAAATTTGCATTGTATATTCCCGTCTTCTTGCTCATCCTTAACATTTTTCTTGCATAGCTTATCGTAAATTTCAGATAAAGCATAAATTGTAAAGTAGCCGGTAACTATATTCATCGTTCCGTTTTCGCCTGCATAAGCCTTTAAATAATCAAACACTTTAAAGTATTTTCTACCGGCAATGCTTGTTTTGTTGTCTAATAACATAACTGAATTTCCCCTTATATCTTAATTTTATTATTTAATACTAAAATGCAGAGTTTATTTCATCGAAAAAATTTACATTTACCTTAAATTTGATTTCAATTACCATACCAACTTTCGTTATTGTTTTCACTTCTTTATATTCCATTTCTTATTGAACTTTCAAAAAATTGATGGTATTTCATCACGCCAAGATTAAGTATGATTATGTTAAATCTTGCCCTTGTTATTGTTGTATAAATAAGTTCATCGTCAAAATACCTACTTCGATTTTGAAGGCCGCTAATATGCAGTATTCTGCCAAATCTTTCTTCTGTTAATGTATCATTAGCAATAATCTGTATGCCCTGCTACCAGCAAGTTGGACAGCTTTTAGCATCCAATACATACATTCTGCTTGCCAATTAGAAGATTGCTTGATTGAAAAAAAGTTGGCACTTCAAGCATTTTATAAAAAGGAAAAGCCCTTCGGAGTAAAGCGAGAGATTAGGATAGCTGGTATTTCAATCAACGCCATTAATAGGTTGAAATATATTGCATTTACGTTTAAAGAAGTCTGAATATGTTTGAGAGCCAATGCTTAATACAACAAGATTAAATCTGCATCTTGTTATAGCTGTATAAATAAGTTCATGCTTTGGAAATCTATCATTCATATTATCTAACAATAAAAACAATGTAGGAACTTCCCAACCTTTAAAGCTGTGAATTGTTGACATTTTAACCACACCTGAATTCATCCAAAAATGTACTTTTTTGTTCTTTCTTATATTTTCAATTTCCATATTAATTCTTGGAGTAATTTTTTCTACTAAATTGTCTACTCGGTAATCATTATTCAAACCAACCTCATCTGGCACTTCAGTGTATATTTCAGGGTTTTCAATAAAATCTATTTTAGATAAAACTTTTCTTAATGCAATTTGAAGATTACCATCTAAAAAATTTTTATTTAGCTTGATTTCTTCATCCTCCTTTGAAATGGAATTGTAATCTTTTCGGAATAATAGCTCAAACATTTCTTGTGTTTCAAAAGTGGTAGAAGTCCTTTCTCTACTTACTTGCCTAAATTCAAAATCAATATTTCTTAAAAATGAAACGGCTGTGCCTAAAACTGCTACATCATTTGGACTTATACCGTTAGTTTCAATGTATGAATTAATAAAATTTGCTATAACTGCTGGCTCATTTCGAATCTCATGATACTCAATTTTTAAAATATTTTCATTAAAAAGTGATTTCTGTTCAACTATTTCTATACTGTCAAATTCGTATTTATTAAGAAATTCTTTCTGAAAATCGGCTGCAATTGAAGCTATATTTTTATGAAGTCTAAATGATTTTTTTAGTGATTCATCCCACCTACCAGAAATATTTGTTTTTACTTTTTTATCAGTTTCTAATTGCCTTTCATAAATATTTTGCTTTTCATCCCCAAATAGCACATATTCTCCGCCTGAGTTCAAGAAACATTTTTTAATTATTTCTAACCATTCATAATGATAATCTTGGACCTCATCAATAAAAATTGAATCATATTTGTCAGAAACAGAAATTTCATGCTTTGAAAAAAAATTTAAATTCGAGTAAACAGCTTTTTCCCAAATTTCTGACAAATCCTCTTTGCCTAAGTCCTCAACTATTTGCTCTTGAAGATTATCAAAATTATTATTATTTGCAAATTTTATAAGTTTTGAATCTTGGCGCAAGACACTTTTAAAAAGCTCTTCTTTCGATATCCCTTCATTGTTTAAAAAATGATTTATAAAATTATGGTAATTATTGATTTTAAAATGCTCCCAAGCAAAGTTTTCTCTGACTTTACTTAATAAATCATGAATATAGTTTTTTAAAGTAATGTTATAAGTTAGGATTAAAACTTTCTCTCGAGTTCTCAAGTGTGAATTTACAGCCCTTTTAGCCAACACCATAGTTTTACCTGAACCAGCTACTCCTCTTATCTTTTTATCACCAGCTTTACTTTCTATCAATTGTTTCTGCTCTTTAGAATAAGTAATTTCAATTACTTCTTCGATCGTATGAGTTGGTGGTTGAAAAAACCTTTTAAAGCTATTATACAAATCTTCTAAAAACAATATAGATTGCCTGCTCAAATAAGTTTCATAAAGAAACCTTTGAAAATATCCATTCCTTTTAAGTTGATCTGGGGTTAAGCCTCGTATCCACTTTGTATTAGAAGGACTTTCTTCTTTGTTAAATTCATTAAATTCAAGCTTATTTGAATTGTGGAAATACAAGGCGCAATTCACTACTGAAAAGAAATTTGGATTTCTTATTTTATTTTCTAAAAGTGTAGGTATATGTAAGTTATAAAGGTTTTCTTTATATTTTTTAACTTGTTTGTAGGGTGATAAAACAAGGTGTTCTTGTCCATCTTTTTTAACAAACCATTTCCCACATCTGTTAACATAGTTCTGCAAGCTCCAATCTTTTACTTCAATTATCAATACGCCTGAGCCTTGTCTCATTACAACAATATCTGGCCTATCTCCGTTTAAAAAAGGCTGAAAATATACCTCATAGCTTTCATCAAGATTTTCATCGAGAAATTTCAACAAATACAATTCCCCTTCTGTAGTTTTTTGCTGAAGGTTTTGAATAGTATTCCAGTCGGGAGACATCGTTGCCATATCATAACTCAAATTATAATCAAAATTTACTTATGTTTTCTTTTTCTAATGAATCGTTCAATCAATTCCACACAGAAATTGGAACGAAAAGATATTCAGCATTCCCTTTGAAATTCAACTTCAATAGTGATAAATAATTGTGCAAAGGTCATAAGAGCTAAAAAGCGTAGCTTTCTCATAATAGCAACCTCAATAACATTTGAAAACTACCAAAGATATCAAAAGAAATCTAATTAGCAAAACACTTAATTAATTATTTTTATACTACCATGTGTTTTCCTTTTTTTGTTTTAGTAGCAACTACCGTTAATTGATATAAGTTCTCCAATCTGATTTTCAATAAAATTATTAGAATTTTTCTTATAATTTAAAAAATTTAAAATAAAAATAAGTCCTAATCCAATTGATAATATTTTGAAAATTGATTTTGATAATCAAATAATAAATAAAATTGAAATAATTGATATTAATGGAAATTCAATTTTTAATGAAGTTATAACTATTGAAGAAAATAGTAAAATTATAAATACATCAAAATTACCTATTGGCGCTTATTTCTTGAGAATAACATCTAATCAAGAAACTGAAACACACAAATTTATTAAGGAGTGAAACAATGAGATATTTATTATTATTACTTTTTTCGTTTTCAATTATATCAGCACAAAATTTCGATGCAGATACGCTGCATTTCTTTTATGGTAATGAGCCGAATACACCGAGGCAATTAAGCCCAAATTATGAGGAATTTCAAACAAATAAGTTTTTACGCGGATTTCATTGGTCTGGTGACTCCTTAATAGATAAATTAATGGGTATGAATATCCACGTTGGTGGATCAAAAATTGGAGTAACAGAACCAAATAGTTATTGTGATAGTACTTACATTATTAGAAAAACATATTATGTTGGCGCTAATGGAAATCAGAGAACACCAACACAAGCACAGGCAATGCAATTTGATGCACGTCTTAAAATTGACCCTACTAAAGATTGTAATGTCCTTGAAAATGACAATTTACAATCAATATTTGGGTTTATTAATGTAAAGGGAGAAGAGAAGGAGATTATCAAATATTTGAAAAAGATTCTGATTATGTTAATAATGGTTTTGTTTTAAGCGATAACTGGCCCTCAGCAGAGTTAGAGCATACTTCATCAAAGCATGGGCATGATATTGTTTATTCCCCTCCTGAAGATGCCGACTCAGAGTCGAAAAAGATTTCTAAATGGGAAGTAAATGGTGAAATGTGGTATTTGACGTGCAATCTTGGAAGGGATGAAGATGATGATCTTGTATTAGACAATGAACCTGTTTTAACAATAAAAGTAAAATATATTACCTTACCTGTTAACGGAAACAGAACACCACCTGACTACATTGAATTCGACAGAACGCCAAGTCCTACAATTGCTGATACGTTTGGAATAATAGATGCAAGAAACAGATACAGAGGTAGGGCATTAAATTTAACACAACTAATGAATTCGTTATTACAAGAAATATGTTGCCAATTGGAGGTAATAGAGATATTACTATTTCAAGTAGTTTTTTCTGTGGTATTAGAAATATTAATGGTATTGATACATTAATCAATTTTTTTCTAAAGAAAAAAAGTAGTGATTATATAAAAATAGATTCCTTAAAAATAGAAGTAACTTATCACGGGCATAGTTCATTGCGAGTTCGCTGGTTTAGATTCGAGACACCCAAATCAAGAAGCTTGTTTTTCGGTAAATACGATTCACTAATACAAGCCCATACCCAAGCAGACTTATCTCGTTTCGATTGCCCGGACTTCAAGGACCGCGGCATAAAAATATTTCGATTTTTTGCCCGAGACGAATACCACGTCCACCACTGGAACATAGCAAGGTATTACAATCGCTTGCTTGGTGGCTTAACATTAACCACCCATTACAAACACTACCCTAAGCTTTTTTCTTTCCCTTTATTTATTTTCCTCTCCTTCCAAAACCCCCTCCTCCTTCCCAAATTCAAATGGGAAGTATATAAAAAGCATTAAGTAATTGCGATGTATAAAGATCCACCCCCTGCCCCCGCCAGCGGGGGATAATGGACTGTCCTGCGTTTTCTGCCTAAAAAGATTCTCCCACTTTGAAAAAAACGGCTGGGGAATTTTCTCTGGCTTCTTCACTAGGTTCAGAAAGACCGATATTCTTTCTTATTCCTAATTCCCGACTCCCAATTCCTGATCCGGTTTTGTTGCCCAATAATGATTTAGCTCCTCCAATAATTCATTTATAATTGAGTGAATTTCTTCGACTGACATTGCTACAACGAGTCGCTGGCGATACTGCGAGCTGTTGTAAAGTCCTTTTAAGTAGCCGCTGTAATGCTTGCGAAATTCATAAAGACCACGCGGGAAGCCCTTTGATTCTATGTTCAAGTTTAAATGCAAAAAAAGAGTGTTAATCCTCTCTTCAAGCGATGGCTCTCCAATTATTTCATTATTGTTTGAAAATGCTTTTATTTGCTTGAAAAGAAAGGGGTTACCAATTGCAGCACGCCCAATCATCAGGGCATCGCAGTTAGTTTCGGCAAAAGCTCGTTTTACATCTTGCGGACTTCGGACATCTCCATTAAGTATGATTGGCAAATTCACTTTTTCTTTTACGCGGTTAATCCAAGTCCAATCAGCATTACCACGCATAGCCATCTCGCGAGTTCGACAATGTATTGTAAGTGCAGCAATTCCAGTGCTTTCCAGCGTTTTTGCAACTTCTATTATATTGATACTATTTTCGTCCCAACCGAGTCGCGTTTTCACAGTAACAGGGATTTTCACTGCCTTCACAAGTTCTTTTGTCATATTTTCCATCAAGCTTAAATCCTTTAAAAGAGCAGCGCCGGAATTATTATTGACAACTTTTTTCACCCAGCAGCCATAATTTATATCAAGAATATCAGCTCCGCTTTCCTCGACAATTTTTGCCGATTCGACCATAGATTCGATTTTGCTACCAAAAATTTGAACGGCAATCGGGCGCTCGTCTTCTCGAAATTGCATTTTATTAATAGAGCGTTGGACATCGCGGATAAGTGCCTCAGATGCAATAAATTCTGTGTAAACGATGTCGGCGCCCATTTTTTTGCAAATCACTCGAAAAGGCAGGTCTGTAACGCTTTCCATCGGAGCGAGCAAAACTCCATTTTCTATATTATGCTTTCCAATTATCATTTTTGTAAATTTGTTTATTTTCATTAATTTATATTCAAAATTAGTTAATTTGTATGAAATAAGATAACTAAAACCAAATATGATGCCTAAGTTTGAGCCGTCTTTTTCAAATTCAATGCCAGAAGAGTTCTTTTTACAAAAAGCTGAAATCCTTGCTCGCAAGCTATTAGGGAAAGTCCTTGTCAAAAAAGAAGATAGTCATTTTTTAGCTGCGATGATTGTCGAAACCGAGGCATATCTGCCGCAAAATGATTTTGCCTCTCATTCCGCTGTTGGGCTTACAAAGCGTAACGCTGCTATGTTTGAGAAAGGAGGAATTTTGTATGTCTATAAAAGTTATGGAATACACCACTGCGTAAATTGCGTAGCTGGTGAAAAAGGAGTTGGAACTGGTGTGCTTTTGCGTGCCGCAATTCCTCTTTTGGGAATAGACGAAATGAAAGCAAGGCGTAAAAGCGAAAAAATAGAAACGCTTTGCAAAGGTCCGGGAAATTTAGGGAAAGCATTCGGCTTTACGTTAAAAGATAATCTCGCATCGTTACGAAGCAAAGAGCTGTTTTTTCAAAGCTATAAAGAAATTAAAGAAGAAAATATAATGGTTACGAAAAGAATTGGAATCACAAAGTCAGCAGAATTAGAGTTGAGGTTTCTAATTTAAATGATTTGTCATATATTTTGCGAAGACGTTCTAAACGAATTGAAGAAAGCAGAAAACTTTTTAAGTCAAGTTCTCTCTGGATTTTTCATTTCGTTAAAAATGACGGATTTTTTTCTTTTCAAGCACTTTATTTAGCTAAAAATTATTAAATTTGCAAAAAAAGAGAATACATTGCGAAAATACTTATTTCTTTCTATATCATCTGGGCTGTTGTTGGGGCTGTCTTTCCCACCCTACCCTTTTCCTTTGCTCGCTTTTGTTGGCTTTGTCCCTCTTTTACTTTTAATTGAAGCTCAGCCCAAGCGTCTTTATTTATACGTCTATTTAACCTTTTTCCTCTTTCACGCTCTTGCAAATTGGTGGATAGGCAGTTGGACAAGCGAAAGCGACCCTTACTTAATAGCTTCTTGTTTTGCACTTGCCTTTGTCCATCCCTTCTTTTTTATCGTCCCAATCGCAACTTACAACATAATAAAAAAACGCTCCCTGCCTTCGACCTCGCTTATGCTGTTCCCCTTTATTTGGGTGAGCTTTGAGTGGCTGCATAGCATTGGCGATCTGGCATACCCTTGGCTTTCATTGGGTTACACGCAAACACTAAATTTTTATTATGTGCAAACCGCTGATATTTCTGGCGTTTGGGGGGTCAGTTTTCTTGTGCTTTGGGTCAATGTAATAATTTACAAATTAATTTACCTTTTTAAACAAAGGCAATCAAAAAAAATTGTTTTTAAAGAAATTTTTGCGATTCCATCTTTTAAAAAATATACAATAGCGCTTTTTTTAACAGTATTATTACCATACGTTTATGGGATAATAAGGGTAAATCAATTTGAGCATCAAGAAATGCTTGCAAATAACCCAAGTATTAAAGTTGGAATTATTCAACCGAATATAAATCCTTGGAAAAAATGGGAATTAGACTCGTATCAGCAAATAGAGTTGCACCAAAGCATTCAAGATTCGCTTGTAAAGTCAGTTGGGAGACTTGATTTAGCTATTTGGAGTGAAACTTCTATTACCTATATTAGCCCAGAATTTAACTTAAAACACAACTTTTCCTTCCTGCAAGACTGGATTGACAGCAGCGGAACAAACCTTTTAACTGGCTTTGCAGACTTTTACATATACCCCAACAAAGAAAAAGCCCCTGTTACTGCAAGATATTGGTTCGATAGCGATTCTTTGTTTGAACCCTTTAATTCAGCATTGCTAATAAAAGAGCGAGGCAATAGCTATGAAAAGAACAACCCACAAATATATCATAAATCGCAACTTACTCCTTTTGGAGAACGCCTTCCTTATGCCGAATACCTTAAATTTGCTATAAAATGGATGGAATGGGGAGTCGGAATTTCTGGCTGGGGAGTTGGACAGGAGCTGAAAAATTTATCTTTTAAAAAGAATGACTGCGATGTCGTTATTGCGCCAGTAATTTGCATTGAATCAATTTTCCCACTTTTAGTAAGAAATTTCGTTTTGCTAAATGCAAATTTGCTGTCTGTGATTACAAATGACGGCTGGTATGACCATACTATTGGTCCAGAGCAGCATTTTTGCATTGCTCAAATGCGCGCTATTGAAAACAGACGATACCTCGCCCGTTGTGCTAACACGGGAGTTTCTGGATTTATAAAAGCAAGTGGGGAGCCGCTTTTAAAAGCGCCTCAGTATCAAAGAGTGGCTGTTGCAGCAAGTTTGCCTTTGTTAAGTGAAAATAGCTGCTTTGCAATAATTGGGAATTTTTTATCAATAATATCGACTACAATCGTTTTAATTTCAATAATTTACTGCTTTTATGTGAAAAAATTCTAATAAACTACGATTTTTTTAACAATAGCAGCTTGATAAGTTTTTATCCTTATAAAATAGATTCCGCTCTGAACTGAATTCAAATCAATCTGATAAGCAATATTTTTTTCGCTGGAAAATTCTTTTCTTAAAAGCTCATTCCCTAAAATATCGCATAGCTGAAGCATCTCAATTTTAGAATTTGAATTTGCAAAATCAATATGAAATAACTTGCTTTGCCTGTCAAAGAAAAATTTTATTTCTCCGCTCTTGCTTTCTTCTTTGCTAGAACTTGGCTGAGGACTAAGAAACAAGCTGTAAAAAGCATCTTTTTTGTATTTTAAAAGAATGCTTTCATATTGATTTGTAATAAGATTTTTCAACTCAACAATGTTAAGCTCTTGCTCGGCGTTTTCCTTTTTTTTCCAATGTAAAAAATGTATTGACTCGTTTTCCTTAGCGCCTTCTTTTTCAAGCGGAGTCATTTCATTATCAGCAAAAATAGTAAGCAAGCAAAAAGAATTTTCCACAAGAGCGCAACCCAGGATTTGATTATTTTCATTTAAAGCAGCAATCTCATCGCCATCTTCAAACACGTCGGATTCGATGAGGAAAACGGCATTTGAGCCAGTGAATCTATTTGTTATATGTCTAAAATGCTTTGGTCCACTCTGCTCCAACATTGAAAAATCTTGACTTCCCTTTTCATTATAAGTAAAAACTGCATCATTTTTTAATACTATTTTGTATGCCTGGTTTGGCTTAAAAGCTCCAAGAGAATTGTGCATATAATCTGGCACAAAGCACTTTCCTTCTGAATCTTTAACTAAAAGAATATCTTGAAGAATTGGAGCAAGTGCAGTTTCAAGGGCTTGAGGAAAGTTTAAATAATATGGAATAATTTGCGTTCTTCTTGCTTGAATGTAAATTGGATTTTGCGCCGCTTGAAGAAAATTTCC
This sequence comes from Ignavibacteria bacterium, assembly GCA_012522895.1. Taxonomy (GTDB): domain Bacteria; phylum Bacteroidota; class Ignavibacteria; order Kapaibacteriales; family UBA2268; genus JAAYJM01. The sequence goes on along the minus strand of JAAYJM010000203.1, from coordinate 19,320 downwards.
TTTTAGCTCGATGGAATCCCGCTTTGGAGAAAAAATTTCATAGCAATTTTGAGCGTTCCAATAATTTGAAATGAAAATATTTTTTTCCGGTGAAAACACCGTTTCGCCATTTTCTTTAATAGTCAAATTTTTATTTTTCGCAATAGATTTAAAATAAGCATCATAAGGAGAAACGGGACTTGAAACCATTTTCCACTCGTTTCTGTTAAAACTGATGACGGTGCTGGCGAGTGGATTAAATTTCTTTATTATGGAAATGGTGTCGGGAAGGAAATAATCAGGGCCAACAAGCATTTCCACAGCGCAAATAAGCTCAACCCCGCAGCAGGAATTCCAAATTTTAAACTTCAAATTCTCCAAATCGTCAAAGCCGTCTTTTTCGCTTCCAGTCATCGAATTCTTTCCCCAAACTGGAATAGCAATGTTTTCCTCATCATCGAGCAAAGCATAGCCACCACAACGCAACACACTATCTTGATTGTAAAAAACTCCAATCGCATCGTTTTTTCGCAGCTCAAAATCTCCGAAAAAGCGTTCTGTGTCCTTTGTGAGTAAAATTATTGAATTTGAGCCGGTATATTTTTCAAATTCCCAAGACGCTGGAACAGGATAATCTTTACAAGCAGCAGTAGAAAAGCTAAAAACTTCACTCCAATCACTTAAACCGTTCATATTTTCGGCACGCACGCGCCAAAAGTATTCTTCTTCTGGACTTAAAAGCAATTCCTTTAAAGAGTTACCTATTATTCCAAATTTTTCAAAAATAATCTCAGAAAAAGAGCTATTTTTTGAGATTTGCAAATGGCTTTTCTCTGTGTTGGCTGAGCTTTGCCATAAAAAATCTACTATGCTTGCAATTTCCTCAGAATTATTTTCTGGTGAGATAAGAACTACTTTTTCCGGTTTCGCGCTATCTTTGGTAGAAAAGCTAAAAATTTCACTCCAATCGCTCATTCCCAAACGATTTACTGCCCTCAGTTGCCAAAAGTATTTTGTGTTGTATTCAAGATTTTCTATGCTTAACACATTGTTTTTTAAGCCACTTGTATCGAGCAGAGTATTTTTAAAAAACGGATCTTTGCTAATGGAAAATTCGTATTCCGCTGCTGAGCTTGCTTCTTCCCATAAAAAGTCAATCGCTGGCTCTAAATTTTCACTGTGATCTTCTGGAAACAAAGGAATTGGAATCGAAGGCAAGCCGAAGCAATCTTCTAAAAAATCAGTGTAATCCACTTTCCCATAGCGACTTTTATCGTAATAATCGTAAATCATTTCGTCAATTTCACTTGGGCTATTAGTTCCCCAGCAGTTACTTTTTGCAGAAATATTTTGAGTGGATTTATTTAAAATTGCAAAATAGTTTTTACTAAATCCGAAAAAATTATTCATTCCAGCCGATTGCTTGTCCCCTTTCCCTAAATCGGGAGCGGCATTATTTTGCAAGCTCATTCCATATCTTCCAGATTCCTCAAATCTGCAATGTTCAATCCTTGCTGATGAATTATCGAGAAAAAGAAGGGAATTTTGGCTATTCGCAGAACCGCCACCATATTTTATTTGGACGTATCGAAAAAAAGAATTGTCGCTATTTTCGATTGCGATACCGCCCCAATCAAATTTTTCTCCAAAAGACAAACCATTGCAATCTGAATCAATTCCATCTGCTTTATCGTCTTTTATCGAAGTGAAAATAATTTGCTCCTCCCAGCTCGCATCAGCAACTAAATCGCCTTTAATAAGCAAATCTATGTTTCTTGCAAATTTGATAACAGCGCCAGACTCAATTTCTAAAGCAGCTCCTTTTTCTATCTCAATTTGTTTTAATGCAAGATAGGGTAGCTCAAATTTTTTCAAATAAATACTTTTGGAGTATGGAATAGCTTTAATTTCAATTCCGCAATAAAGGTTGTTTTTCATTTCTATATTGCTCAAATCAACATTAGCTCTTGCGTCCAGCACAATCGGCGCCAAATTATTATGTCCGCTCCCCTCGAACAGGGCCTTCGATATTATTGAGCTGAGGTTTTTTGCAGAATAATCAAAATGAATAGCTCCCCACTGGCTTTTTGCTTTTTTTTCATTATCGCTTGTAAAATAAATCTTTTCCTCTTCAGTGCCAAGTGCAGACAAAATTCCTTTCACGAAAAGATTTCTTGCTTTTGCAAATTTGATGATAGTTCCGGGATGAATGCTAAGCACTGCCTTTTCAGTGACCGTGATATCTCTTAAAATATAATATGGGCTATTTTCTGCAGTCCAAACGGCATTTTCCGTAATATTGCTATTTACAATAGTCTCAGAAAGGCAGATCTGCTTTTGCAAAAAAATGAAAATTATGGGTAGAATAAAAAGAATTCTACCTTTTTGAAAAGAAAATAGCCGAAATATGTTATTGCTTTTAAACATAAAACTAATAAAGCTATGCTATTATTACACTGTTATCGACACAAGCAGAAAAAAATGAATAGCAGGGCAAAAATGCCTTATAAAAAAAGCATTTCTTCCAAGTTTTATAAAAAATTTGATAAAAAATCATTTACAGGAGAAATAATATTTGGAAATAAAAAGAAAACTTGTTAATTTTGTATTCTGTTTTGCGGGGCGTGGCGCAGTCCGGTTTAGCGCGCCTGTTTTGGGAGCAGGAGGCCGCAGGTTCGAATCCTGCCGCCCCGACAATTCAAAGTCAGCGTTTTAGCTGACTTTTTTTATTTCTGAAATTATTTTACTAAAAGGAAGTGAATTTTTAAAAATAAAAAAACTTCTTTGTAATTTTATTAAATATTTGTATTTTTGTAATCCACAACTGCGGAAGTGGTGAAATAGGCAGACACGCCATCTTGAGGGGGTGGTGCCGCGCAGGCGTGCGGGTTCAAGTCCCGCCTTCCGCACAAAAAGAAAGCCACTATTTAAGTGGCTTTTTTCTTACTTTTTATTAACAATCAATTTTTCTCTAAAAACTGAACTTCCGCAATAAATTTCCACAATGTAAAAGCCAGAAGAGAATTCACTCAAATTTACTGTCAATTCATTGCTAATCAGCCCCAAGTCATTTGAATATATTTCCAGTCCATTAGAGCTGAAAATCCTTACTTTGCTAATTGGCTCTGGGTTTTTAATACGCAAGAAATCTTGGGCCGGGTTTGGATAAAGAAGCAAATCCCCGCTTTCTTTTACAGCTTGAACGCTTGTTCCATCGTCATGTTTAAAGGTAATATTGTCGATATTTATACTCCCCCCCAAAGAGGACTTATAGCTAAAATTGAAAACAGCCTTGTCTAAATGCTTGAAATTGCTTAAATCAATTTGCTCTGTCCTCCATCCATCACTATTAGGCACGAAAAAACACTCTTCAATATCCAAAGGATTGATAATCGGCTCATCAGCAGTAGCAAGTTCAGCACCACCTTTTTTATAGATAAGTGTAAAAGTTTCGCCGCAATCCTCAGAAATAAATACTTTAAGAGTATCAGTCAGCGCGTAATCGCTCTCAAAATATGGCGGAGTGTATAGATGATAATTATATGCAAGGTCAAAAGTTAGAACTGGCTTTTCAACAGAGCTTAAATCTAAGATTGGACTTAATAAATCCTCACTAAAACCGATATTATTCAGTAAAAACAAAGAATTAAACATAAAGATTGAATAGCTGCCAGATTTTTTTACCTCGGGGTCGAGCATCCAAGAAACAAGATTTCCAGATTCATTTAAAATCCAATTCTGTGGCGGGAAAGAGCCAGATTCAAAGCCTTCAAAAAGAGGCAATAGTGCGCCTTTTTCAAAGATAGCGAAGCTCTTAGTGTATTTATTGTAGCCGTCTAAAAGAACTGAAAGGAAATGTGTGCCAAATCCCAAATTTTGAGCGCCAAGCTCAAGCGGAATATCGCTATACTCAAAGGATTTTAATTCCTTATTACTTTCGGCGCTAAGTTTTGTATCGTTTAATTCAAAATCAACAGTCTGAGTGCTGCTAATCTCACTTCCAGTATTTCGAACTCTGCAATAAGCTGTAATATCATTAGTAAAATAACGTGGTTTTACAATTATATCTAAAAACTCAATTTCATTTTCATTTGGAGTAGGATTCTTTAAAAAATTTACTGCATTTTCGATTACATTGCGAGCGGGAATGTGGTGCGCCAAACCCTGAACTAAAGCATATCTTACAATCCCATTGTGCTCAATTAGCTTATCGTAAAGCATTCTGTCCATGCTCAAATAAGTAAAATCTTCGGTGCCGTGAATGATAAAAATGGGAACTTTTGTAGAGTTTTCATATTTATATAAAGAGCTCATAAGGGGGTCGTTGTTCAAGTCAACAAGCCCTTGAATTGCAGGGGTGTTAAGTAAAAGTCCTTGAAACAATTCTGGGTTATCCAACCCAAATTTCAAAGCACTTCGACCGCCCAAAGAGAAGCCTTGCAAAATAATTTTACTTTCATCAATATTGTAATTGATTTTAGCATCGTTAATTGCTTCAATTATAATCATTTCATCTCCATCGGGGCGGTAGAAATCTTTGTATATGTCGGAGCCAGCATCGGGGCATACAAAAATCGTATTTGTTATGAATTGATGCCATGCCAAGCCAAGAATCAGTGCATCTCTATAATTTGTGCAGGTGTCGCCCATTCCGTGAAGGCACACCATTAGGCTATATTGCTGCGTTTCATCATAATCGTTTGGCACATAGTAAGCAAGTATTCTTTGCTCGCCATTGAAAGGAACAGCTTTGTTAAACACACCTGTTTGCTGAGAGTGAAGCTGAAAACCGGTAAAGAAGAAAACAGCCATAGCAAACAATTTTAGTATAGACTTTGTTTTCATATTATTTGATTATTATTATTAAACAAACTAATTTGCAATATAATATTTTTTATAATAAATAAAAGAATAAAAATGAAAACTATTGGGATAACTGGAAACATTGGGAGCGGGAAATCTTCTGTTTCAAAGATTCTTGCTGAGCAAGGCTATAAAGTTCTCGATTCCGATTCTATTGCAAAAAAATTAATGAACGAAAATGAAAATATAAAAAAGAAATTGATTGAAAACTTTGGCAAAGATGTTTATTTATCAGACAATTTGATTAATACCGAGTTTTTATCGAAAAAGGTTTATGGAGAAAAAAAAGAGTGTAAAGAAAATTTACAAGCATTAAATAAAATCGTTCACCCTGAAGTTTTAGACTATTTGAGGGAAAAAATTGAAGAGTTTGAATTGGAAGGCTCGCAGATTTGCTTTGTAGAAAGTGCTTTGATTTACGAGGCTGATCTTGAGGAGGCATTTGATTTTATTATTGTCGTTCACTCAGACCCAGAAAATTCATTTAATCGATTGAAAAATCAAAAGAACATAACGCGAGAGCGATTTGAGGCAGTAGAAAAAGAGCAAATCTCACGCAGAGAAAAAAGGGAACTTGCTGATTTTGTCATTCTTAACGACAAAGATTTTGAAAGTTTAGAAAAAACAACTCTATTTGTTTTGAGCTTAATAAAAAGCTTAAATTTTTAATTTTCAATCTTAAAATTTGAAAAAAATGTCGCAATAATTCATTATATTTGCATATTGAAAGCAAAAAAGCAAGAGGAACAAAATGAGAAAGCTAATAAGTTTTGATTGGGCAGCGAAGAAAATTTTACGCAGTAAAGCTAATTTTGGCATTTTGGAAGGCTTTCTTTCTGAATTGCTGAAAGAAGATGTAAAAATCAAGCAGCTTTTAGAAAGCGAAACGAACAAAGATAAAGCTATTGCGAAATTTAATCGCGTTGACTTGCTCGTAGAAAATACAAAAGGTGAGCTAATAATAATCGAAGTGCAAAACCAGCGCCAGCTTGATTTTATGCAAAGAATGCTTTATAGCAGCTCTAAACTTGTTGTAGATCATATTGCAGAAGGTAATGCTTTCGAGGAAGTAAAAAAAATCATTTCCGTGAATATTGTATATTTTGATTTAGGACAAGGAAATGATTACCTTTATAAAGGTAAAACGGAGTTCATTGGCTTGAACAAAAATGATTCGCTTAAACTTAGCGATAAACAAAAAATCTTATTTAAAAAAGAAGAAATTTCGTCAATTTTTCCAGAATATTATATTATAAAAGTAAATAATTTTGACGATGTAGCAAAAAACACTTTAGACGAGTGGGTCTTTTTCCTTAAAAATGAAGAAATAAAAGAAAATTTTAGCGCAAAGGGTTTGTCGGAAGCAAAAAAGAAACTTGATATTCTTAAACTTAGCAAAGATGAGCTGGATATTTACGAAGCATATCAATTCGAGCTGCACTATCAAGCAAGTATGTTCGTATCTACATATAAACTCGGCAATATAGAAGGGAGTATAAAAGGTCGGGCTGAGGGCAAGGCGGAAGGTCGTGCGGAAGGACTTGCTAAGGGCAAGGCGGAAGGAATTGAAATAGGCGAGAAGAAAAAAGCGGTAGAAATAGCTTTAAAAGCAAAACAAAGCAATTTACCGATTGAAACAATAATTGCTTTAACTGGCTTGGACAAAGAGGAAATTGAGAATTTATAAATAAAAGCTATGTAAAGATTGATACTTCTTTAATAGCGATATTTCTGCAAACTTAAATAAACTAAAAAATAATTAATTCAAATCCAATGCCTCCTCGCTGCTTAACTTAGACTTTCAATTGGCAAGCTAAAAAAGAAAGTGGAACCTTTTCCAATCACACTTTTCACCCAAACTTTTCCATCGTGAGCTTCAATAAGCTTTTTCACCACCCAAAGACCAAACCCCGAAGTAGATTCTCCTGCAGTTGGAGCTGCGCTTAATCGCATACCCTTTTGAAATGCCTGACGAATATCATCTTCCGACATCCCAAGCCCATTATCACTGACCTCAACTGAGACTGAGTTAGCATCTTTATAGGACTTGATGCGAATTTGACTTCCTTTGTGAGAAAATTTAATTGCATTTGATATTAGATTATCGACAACCTCGTCAACTTTATTTGGGTCGAGCATTATTTCTGGCAAGTCATCTTGCAAATCTAAAAGCACTTCAATTTGCTTATTAGAAGAGGCGATGGTGTTACGCCTTTGGACATCATTAATTATGTCGTTAATTTGGCATTTTTCTTTTTTCAAGTGAATACTACTGCACTCAAGGGCAAGGATTCGCGTTACTTCTTGTGAAAGATTAACGATTTTTGAAGTAGTTTCAAATATATCATCAATAATTTCTTGCTGCTCGGTAGCAGTGAGATCGTAGGAGCGAAGCAGTTCAACTAAACTTTTAATCAGCGCCGCTGGATTTTTTATATCATGAATAATAACAGCAAAAAGGTCGTCTTTCTGAGTTTGAAGTTCCTCAAATTCATTTTGGCTCTTTTTAAGCCTGTCAATAGTTTCTTTCAGCTCAACATTTTGATTGTTTAGCTCTTCTCCACGGCTTTGCATAGCATCTATTTGACCACGAAGTGCAGATATTTCTGCTCTTAAATTACTATTTTCTGCAGCAAGCTTATTATGCTGCATCTTTTCATTTTTTAAAGTATCTTCGTTGCTCATAACTTGCTCTTTGTTTTTTTTACTTTTCTTGTTCTTTGTTGCAAATACTGTGCCAAATATTAATGAGCTAAGTATAAATCCAGTTACAATAGAAAATATGTTAACACCGTAAATAGAATTAGCGAGTAGTTTATGCAAGCCGCCTCTGTCTTCTTTGGAAAGAGAAGCTTCTTTTTCCCTTGTTTCAATCTCTTTCAATAGCGAAGCAGTGTAGTCATCAACCATAAAACTTAACTCAGCCTGCTCGGCAATCCAACTATCACGCGGGTTGAAAGCAGTGATTCTAATTCTATATTTCCCCTCTGGCAAAGAATTATAAGTAAAAGAATTCACGCTCGTAGTGGTAGAGCTTTCCATTGTGTCCTGCTTAATAAAAACTCTAAAAAGAAAAGCAGTCCTGTCGGCGTTGCCAGATTCTAAATAGTAATTAACCCTTAAAACATCTTCACTCGATAAAACAAGATTTTTGGTTTCTTCAAGCGGAATAGAATCCTTATTAACAAAAACCTTTGATATTAGCACCCTTCTTCCCTCGCTTGCGTTGAGCGAGTTAAAAGGAAAAAGCAAAAACAATGCTGTTAAAAATAAAATATAATGGTTAATTGTAGTTTTCATAGCTTACCTCTACTCAGTTTCAAATGCTCTTTTTCTTAACAAAAATGCTTGATTCCGAATTTTTATTTTTTTTGACAAAATTCTATTTTTTAATATAAACATAATATCGGAAAAATTCTTGAAATTATAATGCGGAATTTTATTTTCATTGCAAAAAGTTGCTAAATTGTTTTTTGCAAAAATAATATCACAATGAGCGGCAGCGCAGTAATCGCTATATCCATCGCCGATGTAGATTAGCAAAGCATTCTCAGAAGTTTGTGAAAGTATTGTATTCCTTTTGCAAGAAGCACTTTTGCAAACGCAACTCTCGTTTACTCCGTAAAACTCAGGGAAATAATTATTATTCTCATCAACGTGCATTTTATTTGAGTATACTTTTATCCAATCAAGATTTTCTTTTTTTAAAATTGGCTGAATATAAGCATCAAAGCCATCACTTACCACTGAAAGTTAAATATTAGACGCTTTGCAAAAATTTGCAAAATCAAAGAAAAAGTCGTCTACTTCTGCTTTTTTTAAATACTCTCCAAATTTTTCTTTTGTAAAGGAAACATCAAGTGTTTTAAAAATGCTTTTCCAATATGTAAAAATATCTATTTCTTCATTTAAAAGCTGGCTATGCAAAGGCTCAAATTTTCCAAATTGAACAAAAATGTCGTCGCCTATGTCTTTCTTTGTTATCGTGCCGTCAAAATCAGAGAATACGTATAATTTACTTTGTTTCATTATTTAACAATTTGCAAAATAAAAACATACAAAGTTAACAAACAAAATTGAATTTACTGCAAACAAAGAAAATGTGAAATTAATTAGCTTTTTTTTGTTTAAATTTGTATATTGTAAGTTTTGTTTTATATTAATATAATGATTAAAAATGGCAGCAAAATCAAGAATCACAGCTCAAGAAAGCCCAAAGCAAAAAAGTAAAAGCCCAAGTAGAGTTCGCAAAACCCGAGCTAGCGATATATTCAAATTTCCTTTAACTAAAAGCAATTTCATATTGTTAGCCGCTGGACTGCTTGTCATAGTAGTTGGCTATTTGCTTTTAGCTTCCGGAATAACAGAGGAACCAGCAGTGCTTGACGGAAAGTGGAATAACTTTTTTGCTGTTACTCTTGCGCCAATCGTCCTTGTTATTGGCTATTGCGTTCTAATTCCGCTTGGAATAATGAAAGTTTTTAAGAAGGAAGTAGGAAAAGAATAGCTTATGCAAACTTACGCAGGCACCGTTGCTGTAATCGGAAAACCGAATGCAGGCAAATCCACTTTGCTTAATGCTATTTTAGGAGAAAACATTTCTATTGTTACTCGGAAGGCGCAAACTACGCGCCGGACAGTTTTAGGCATTTATACCAGCGAGAACAGCCAAGCAATTTTTTTAGACACTCCTGGCTTTTTAAAGCCAAAATATAAGCTACATCAAGCTATGCTTAATTATGTGGAAAAAGCTGTCGGCGAGGCGGATATAGTTTTAATAATCGCCGATGCAAGCAAGCTATTAGCTGAAATTGATGACTTTGAAGATGGTTTTTATCAGTATTTAAAAAGCATAAGCAAAGCAAAAATTTTAGCATTAAACAAACTTGATTTGCTTGACGATAGAAAGAAAATGCTGCCTTTAATGGAAAGCGCTATTAAGCAGAATATTTTTAATGAGATTATTCCAATTTCTGCCAGAAAAAAGGTTTCCATTAAAGAGTTATTAGAGATTATAAAAAAATATTTACCTGAATCTGAATTTTATTATGATCCAGATTTTTTGAGCATTCAGCCTGAAAGATTTTTTGTTGCAGAGTTAATTCGCGAGAATATTTTCAAGGAATTTAAGATGGAGGTTCCTTATTCTACTGAGGTTGTAATCACCCAGTTTAAAGAGCGTAAAAATGAGAAATGGTTCATTTCCGCTGATATTATTGTAGAAAGAAATTCCCAAAAGCAAATTTTAGTTGGCAAAAATGGTCAAATGGTTAAAAAAATTGGCGAGAAATCAAGAGCAAAAATTGAAGAGCATTTACAAACGGAAGTTTATTTAGATTTATTTGTTAAAGTAAGGGAAAAATGGCGTAACAACCCCAATTTACTTAAATCTTATGGATATAGCGTGTAGGGGGTTTATTGATTGCTTTGGTGTAAAAGTTAATTTTTAAAAAAATTAATTATTGATTTTACAGAGAATATAAAAATGTATTTAGAAAAGAATTTTTACAGTCAGCAATAATTTTTATTATGTATAATTAATTCTAAGGAATGACTTAAGCAAAGTAGCAATGGAAAACTTAATTAAAAAAAATATAATCATTACTGGCGACTGCGAAGATGTTTTAAAATATTTTCCATCAGATTTAGTTGATTTAATTGTTACTTCTCCGCCTTACTTTCAGCAAAGAGAATATGGTTTTTCTGGTATAGGGAACGAACGGACCGAAGACGAATATTTAAAAAATTTATATTCTGTTTTCAGTGAATGCATTAGAGTAACAAAGGACACCGGCACCATTGTTTTTAATATAGGTGATAAATATTTAGATGGATCGCTGTCTTTAATACCGTATAAATTTGCTATAGGGATAAAAGAAAAATTTAATTTAAAGCTAATCAATAACATTACATGGACAAAGTTGAACCCTACTCCCAGACAAGATAAAAGAAAGCTAGTGCCATCAACTGAGCCTTTTTTCGTATTCGCTAAGTCAAATGACTACTACTTTGATCAAGACGCTTTTATGGAATATTTAGACTTGCTAAAAGCTAAAACAAGAAAAAACAACGGGAGCAGCGCTAATATTGGCACAAAATATTTTGAACTGATTAAGCAATCCGATCTTAACGATCAAGAAAAATCTAAAGCAAAAAAAGAGTTAGAAAAAGTTATCAAAGAGGTGAGAGCTGGCAATCTTGATAGTTTTAGAATGAAAATAAGAAATATTCATTCCCAACCGTTTGGTGGACAAGAAGGGGGAAGGAAAACGCAAATAAAAAAAAATGGTTTTACTATTATTCGAATCTATGGTAAGGCTTTAAAAAAAGATGTTATTGAAAGTCCTGTTGAATCTATTAAGGGTAACCCGCATCCTGCTGTTTACCCAGTATTTATAGTTCAGCAGATTATTAAGTTGCTTACAAAAGAAGGTGCAGTTGTTCTTGACCCTTTTAACGGCAGTGGAACTACTTGCGTTGCAGCAAAGCTACTGAATCGAAATTATATTGGAATAGAAATCAACTCCGATTATAATAAATATGCCAATAAACGGCTTCAAGAAATTGATAAAATAAGAATGGAGACTTTATTTGTATGAGCGCTGATGATGTTTTAATAAACGCATTAAACGAAGCTAAAATCTTGACAGTATCAAGAGTTAAAAAAGAAATAATTGACAATGTTGATGTTTTGATAAATTATATTGATACTAATAAATCTTTAGTTTCTGCATTAACAACAAGCTTAGTCAAAAAAATTTTAGAACCTAATCAAGATATCCGTTTACATAGAGTAGACTTTGAAAATGGATATTCTGCAAGAAGTTTAGATACTAATTTCATTACTCCTTTTTTTAAAGAGCATTTTCCGAGATATGCAAACAAAGAAACTGCTTTTCTAACCTTGGCAACAAGGGAAAAAATACCTTGGAAGTTAAAAGAAGGGAATGCTCTGAAAATTAGAAACATCGAACTAAAAATTGCGTTCTTACAAATTCTTCATAACATTCAAGTTAGAAACCAAAGCCCTTGGCAATATTTGGTTTACATTTTTCATAGATTATTTGAACTATCTCAAAAAGAACATAAAATACTTTTAGCCTCGTTAAAAGATATAAAAAAAGTTGCGGATCTAAATATAAACACCGTTATTGCAATGCTTAAAAAGCACTTTTCAACGAAGCATAGCTCTCGGCTACCTGTTTTAGCTATTTACTCAGTCTATCAGGAATTAGTTAAAAGTGTAAATAGGTATTCAGATAAAAATCTTTTAAAGCTTAACGTTCACACATCTTTAGATAAGCACAGCTTTGGTGATATTGAAATATACAATAAAGATAGACAGCCTTTTGAGGTGATTGAAATTAAGCATAACATTTCCATTGATAGGTATTTAATCTTTGATATAATAAAAAAAATTGAAAATCAACCTATCTCTAAATACTATATTTTAACAACTCATCCAAACAATTTTGAATCAGAAGACGAAGAAAACTATATCAATGATTTAGTGCTAAGCATAAAAAAAGAATATGGTTTTGAGATAATAGTTAATGGAATAATAAACAGTTTAAAATACTATTTGAGGTTTATAGATAATTATCATAGATTCGTAGAGAATTATACAAACAACCTTATAAAAGACTTCAAGTATTCTACAGAGGTTAAGCCGGAACATATAAGCGTTTGGAAAGAAATAATATCGCAACATTTTAGCAGCGAGGATTTGGTTTTTACTCCGCCTTCCTTTTAAAAAGGGGAAAATTTTTCTTCTAAAGAGAGGGGAAAAGGGAACTGTAAAATGAATTAAAATAAAAGCGAAAAAATTAATAATCAAAAAATGAAAAAAGAAAAATAATTTAAGGAGTTAAGGTGAATGATTTAATAGTTCCGAAATTGAGGAGCGACATTGTTTTTGAGGAAATAGAAATTGGGCAAGAAGGGAAGCAGATTGTTTTAATCGACCCAAAAGGATATGCAGAAGCGCCAGCCTATATACCATCTCCTCTTTTCCCTATAATAAAAATGTTAGATGGAAAAAGCACTATATTCGAGCTTGCTGAATCTGTTTCTAAAGCAATTGGCTTTGGCTTTGACCTGTCGCAGTATTTGAATATTTTTCGGCAACTTGACGAGTTTTGCTTGCTTGAAACTCCGCGCTTTTATTGGAAAAAATTTGATTTTGAATATTACTTGCAATCTCCAATAAGAAACCCAAGTTGTGCCGCTTCAAGTTATCCAGCAGAAAGTTTGGAGCTTGTGCTTTTCTTAAATAAATTGCTTAAATGCGAGGACGCCAAAAAATATAAACAAAATGCTAAGGCAATCATAGTTCCACATATAGATTTTAGGGTTGGGCGGGAAGCTAACTCAACTTATTCCACTGCTTATAACGCAATAAAAAATACAGACGCCGACCTTTTCGTCATATTCGGAACAGCGCATTTTGGAAATAGCGACCTTTTTATGCTGACGAAAAAAGGCTTTAGAACTCCACTCGGAATAGTGGAAAGCGATACGGAATTAATTGACTTTATGCAAAAGGATAGTGCGTTGCGGCTTACTATTGACGATTTAGCGCACCGCAACGAGCATTCAATAGAATTGCAAACTGTTATTTTAAAGCATTTGTTTGGGAAGAAAGAATTTAAGATATTGCCTGTTCTTTGCGGCTCTTTTCATAATTTTATTTTGAAAAATAGTTTGCCGAAAAGCGATGAAATGTTTAATAAATTTATTTCTAAACTAAATGAAAGTATTGCCGCACTGAACAGAAAAGCTGTTTTCATTGCAAGCGCCGATTTTGCCCATATTGGCAGAAAATTTGGCAATAGCTTCGATGCCGAAACAATGCTCGATACAGTTAAAAACGAGGATATGGAGTTAATCGAACATTTATCAAATTGCAATCCAGATGCCTTTTTCGAGTCTATAAGCAAAGCTAAAGACCAAAGAAGTATTTGCGGTATATCCTCAATTTACTCTATGCTTTACGCAGCTCAGCCCACAAAGGCAGAGTTTCTTAAATATGAACAGTGGAATGAGCTTGCAACGAAATCCGCTGTTACATTTGCAAGTTTATCTTTTTTTGAATAATAATAAATAATAATATAAAATCAGAGGTATTTTATGGCTAAAAACAAACAAAATAAAGCTGAGAAGGGAAAAGAAAACCAAAAAGCTCAGAGAGTTAAAATTATTTATTTGAACAAGGAACGTGAAATCGAGCTGTCTTCAAAATTCGATTTTACTGGCTTCGATAAGGAAACAATTATCAAATGGTATAAATTGCTCAATCTTGGCAGACGGCTTGACGAAAAAGCAGCATTGTATTTGAAAATGGCAAAGGGCTGGTCATATCACGCTCCTTTCGCGGGACACGATGGGATTCAACTTGCTTTGGGACTTAGCTTCCGTCAGAATAAGGACTTCCTTTTTCCTTATTATCGAGATATGCTTACAACTTTGGCAGCAGGGCTAACGGTTGAAGAAATTATTTTAAATGGCTTGAGCAAGGAAACAGACGTTGCGGGTGGAGGTAGGCACATGAGCAATCACTTTGCAAAGCCGCCGATCCGCATTCAAAACGTCTCTTCTTGCACCGGCAATCATTCCCAGCACGTTGCAGGAACTGCTCGCGCAATTAAAAAACTCAACGGAGATGAAATTGCAATTTATTCAAGTGGCGAGTCCGCTTGCTCGGAAGGATATTTTTGGGAAGCTCTTAACTGCGTTACGCTTGAGGTTCTTCCAGCTCTTTTTGTTATTCAAAACAATAAATATGGCATTTCTGTTCCACTTAGAGAGCAAACTGCAAACCCAATAATATCAGACAATTATATTGGTTTTAAGAATTTAAAAATTGTAAATTGCGATGGACGCGATCCCTTTGATTCATACCGCGCTATTCAGGAAGCAATAAAATACATTCAATCTGGCAAAGGACCTGCTTTCGTCCACGCTGATTGCGATAGAATAGGCTCGCACTCAAATTCAGACCCACACACTCTTTATCGCTCAAAAGAAGAGCTGGAAGATGTGGCTCGCCGTGACCCAATGTTGCAATTCCGTTATCACCTTATCAATCGAAATATCGCTACAGAAGAAGAACTTCGGAAAATTGAAGATGAAAATAAGGAAACAATTTTTCAAGCAGCAGATAAAGCTGAAGCTGCTCCCGATGCCGATGGCTCTACATACAATAAATTCATTATGCCCGAGCCAATCGCAATCGCGCCAGAGCAAAGCGAATACGAAGAAAGGGAAAGCGACAAAAAAATTTCTTTCCTTGAAGCCTTAAACAGCAGTTTGAAGGAGGAATTTCGTTTAAATCCCCAGACATACCTTTGGGGGCAGGACATAGCTTCGAAGAATAAAAACGGCGTTTTCAATGTCTGCAAAGGAATGCTAAAAGAATTCGGGAATGAGCGGATTTTCAATTCTCCAATAGCAGAAAATAATATCGTGGGGACTGCTAACGGTTTTTGTCGCTATCGCGATGACCTTCGCGTTGTGATCGAGGGTGCTGAGTTTGCGGACTATTTTTGGCCCGCTATGGAACAGCTTATAGAATGCTCTCACGATTACTGGCGCTCACGCGGTCAATTTAGTCCAAACGTTACAATCCGTCTTGCAAGCGGCGGCTATATTCAAGGGGGACTTTACCATTCTCAAAACCTTGAGGCAGTTTTCACTACTCTCCCCGGAATTCGGGTAGTCTGTCCTGCTTTTGCCGATGATGCCGTAGGTTTAATGCGGAATTCAATTCGCTCTCGCGGAGTTACGATGTTCCTTGAGCCAAAGTTTTTATATAACTATAAAAATGCCGGAACCTCCGTTCCGCCTCAAAATTTCATTATTCCTTTTGGAAAAGCAAAAGTCAGGCGTGAAGGAGAAAACCTAACAATAGTAAGCTATGGAACTGCTGTTCATTGGAGTTTAGAAGCTGCAAACGCACTTGAAAAAGAAGGCATTTCTATTGAGGTTGTGGATTTGCGCTCTCTAATTCCCTGGGACAAAGAAGCAGTTGGAAATTCTGTGAAAAAGACAAACCGCGTTCTCATTGCTCACGAAGATAGATTAACAGTCGGTTTTGGCGCCGAAGTTTCAGCTTTTATTTCCTCAGAGCTGTTTGAATATTTAGACGCACCTGTAAAGAGGGTAGGCTCGAAAGATGTTCCTGTTGGCTTCGCCAAAAATTACGAAAAAGCCACACTTTTAAGCGTTGAAGAAATAATTCAAGAGGCAAGAATTATAGCAAGCTATTAACAGAGAATCAGTTTTTTGGTATTCTTATCGATAGCGAGCAATTCAGAAATCTCAAAATCCCCCTTGCTCACTTTTTCAAAGGGGGAGATTCTTTTTAGGTGGGAAACACAGAACAGTCCAGTATCCCCCGCTGGCGGGGGCATGGGGTGGATCTTTAAATATTGTAATTACTTAGTGCTTTTTATCCACCTTTTTTTAATTAACTCTTTTGCTTCAGATATGCCACACTTTAGAAGTGCGGCAGATCTTTTCTTCTACAATAATATAATCCCTGTCGGGATAAACACAGGGGAGGGGTGATTTTGACGTTGCCACTCTTTCTCCCCCTTTGGAAAAGGTGGTCGGGGGGATTTTCTTTTCTGGATTCCTCGCTGCGCTCGGAAAGACTGAAAAAAAAATGGGCTATGCCTCAAAAACACAGCCCATCTCAAAAACCGATTACCGACTACCAATAACCGACTACCTATTTATAATCATAAGCGAAGAAGCTCTTTTGCCCGAAGAACTTAATATAACGTTATAAACTCCATTGACCAAACTGCTTGCATCAAAATTCAATTTATATACTCCCGGTGCGTAGAAATTGCTTCCGATTTTTGCAATCAATTCACCGTTTAATGTGTAAATTTCTATAGCTGCATCGCCTTCGTTTTCTATGCTAAATTCAAATGCGGTAATGCTGGAAGCTGGATTTGGAACGATGTTTATGCTTAATGAAGATTCCCTTTCGTCTTGAATACCTGTTGCATCTGCTATTACAATGTCGCTTCCGTTATCATAGCCAATAGTAAAAGGATCAGTTCCTACTACCCTTACTCTATAATGCTCGCCAGGAACTGTATTTATAGGAATTTTTGTTGTGATTTCTCCAGATGAAATTTCTTGAACTGAACCCAAATCAACTGGGTTTTCAAAAGAGCCACTTGAATCCGATAGCTGAACTTTAAAAATATTTCCAGTATTGAAAGAAGTATTAACTTTATATGGAACAAAAACTGAATCTTCTTGAATATATATATCGCTTGAAAGCGGCTTTGTTACTATTAAATGCGTGCTATACTCCCATATATCGCTCATTAAATAACGACTTTCATATCCTCCTCCAATATAGTAAAAGCTATATCCCGTTCCAATATAGCCCTTATTTCTAATCGAAAAACCTACTGCTTCAAAGCGAGCGGCTCCAGCGAAACTTGCTCTCTGAGCCCATTGTTCTGCAACAGGGTCATATTCCCAAAAGTCATTATAGCAGTAGCCATCCCATCCCGTTCCGATATAGCCCTTATTTCCAATCGAAAAACCTACTGTTTCTATCCGTTTGCCTCCAGGAAAATTTGCTTTCTGTGTCCATTGATTTGCGTCAGGGTCATATTCCCAAAAGTCATCCATAGAAAAACTCCCATCCCATCCCGTTCCAATATAGCCCTTTGTGCCTATTGAAAAAGCTGCGGCATCTATTCTTGCGCCTCCGCCAAAGTCTGCTTTTTGAGTCCATTGGTTAGTAGCAGGGTCATACTCCCAAAAATCACTTTTTTCATCTTCATCGCATCCCGTTCCTAAATAGCCCTTTGCGCCTATTGAAAAGCCAACTGCTCTATTGCGTGCGCCCCCAGCAAAGTTAGCTTTTTGGGTCCATTGATTTTTTTCAGGATCATACTCCCAAAAATCACTTTGAAAACCTCCACTATCACTAAATCCCAGTCCAATATAACCCTTTGCGCCAATCGAGAAGCCTACGGCACTATAACGTTCTACTCCCTCGAAATCTGCTTTTTGTAAGCTCTGATTTGTGGCTGTATTATATTCCCAAAAATCATTTTTAGATATATTTTTTTTTACTTGTCCAGTTCCAATATAAGCTTCATCGCCAATTGAGAAGCCTACGGCATCAGTGCGGGCTCCTCCTCCAAAATTTGGCTTTTGCGTCCAACTGCCAATAATTCTTATATCTTTTCCATTATTTGAACCATTAATAATTGGATCTGAAGAAACAACCCTTATTCGATAATTAGTTCCGCCTACTGCTTCAAAGGGAATAGTAGCAGTGATATTCCCTGCATTAACGCCGTTTAGTGTTCCAATATCAATTGGGTTTGAAAATGAACCGTTTGCGTCTGATATCTGGGCAGTAAATACATTCCCTTCTAAAAATTCATCTTCTACAGTAAATGGGACTATAACAGTATCACCTAAAAAATATGGTTCATTAATTATATTACCGGTTATAATACCCAGTCCATATCTATCAAAGCTGCTCTTCATACTTCCATCGTAACCAAGCCCAACATAAGCATAATTATTGTTAACGAAGCTACAAGCATTCATTCCTGTAATTCCAATATCATCAGTAAGCAATGTCCAGCTGTCAGTAGATGGATCATATTTAAAAAAATCATTTGGATAAAAACCTAATACATTAAAACCATCATATCCCATTCCAATATACCCTTTTGTTCCGAGTGCAAAGCCAACTGCATCCGACCTAGCATCACCAGCAAAGTTAGCTTTTCGCGTCCAAGTATCTGTTGCGGGATTATACTCAAAGAAGTCATTATTATATTTTCGTGGATAGTATCCGGTCCCTGCGTATCCCAAGGAATCAATTGCAAAAGCAGAAGCTCCACTGCGGGCGGTGCCAGGAAATTGTTTTTTTTGCGTCCAACTATCAGTAGCTGGATCATATTCGAAAAATGAATTTGTATAACCTGCATTCGTTATCCCACCTCCAACATATCCTTTTCCGTTAATAACAAAAGCAAAAGCGCCACATCTTGCAGATGAATCAGCAGTTCCAGGGAAATTTGCTTTTTGTGCCCAGGTATTTGTGGCTGGATTATATTCATAGAAATCTAAACAATAGGTTTTTACACCACTCATCCCAGTTCCGATATAACCATAATTACCAATAGCAAAACCAACAGCTTCTGACCTTGGAGCGCCAGGTAAATCTGCTTTTTGTGTCCAGGTATTTGTAGAAATGTTGTATTCCCACAAATCGTTTTTGTAGTTAGTGCCATCGTAACCCGTTCCTACATATCCATAATCGCCAATGCAAAACGCAACAGCACAATAACGTGCACTACCGGCAAAGTCTTCAATTTTCGTCCATACTCCTTGCGACCAAAGCAGCTGCGGCGTGCATATTAGTAATGCAATTAAGAAAAATTTTTTTAGCATAAATATGTCTCCCTCGTTTTTGGGAAAATTTGT
>JAAYJM010000202.1 GCA_012522895.1 Ignavibacteria bacterium | reverse complement strand
TGTCCGTGGGCTTCGCCTCTATCTTGCCAAACAGAATAATCGTTCATTATTTGGAAAGGCTGCTCGATTGGACCAAAATGGTCATCGTGCATTCCATAGCCCATTGAAAAGAAAGCTGCAAAAAGCCGCGGAATCAAAGCGATTATTAGAATTAATAATAAGCTATGATTTTCCCAGATTTGTTTAAATTTCATTTTAGAATAAGGAAAATGCTTTATTTGATAAAGGCTTAGGTAAATCTCGGCAATAAAGGGTAATAAAAACAAAATTCCCTTTGAAAGGCTATTTCAAAGGGAATTTTTTTCTTTTTTTTTAGCTAAGTTTTTGTCTGATTTTCCTGTCGGACATTCCGCGTAGATAATAAAGTTTTGCTCGTCTTGTTCTTCCTTCGCGGAATATTTTAATGCTTTGAATCATTGGTGAATACAAGGGGAATATTCTTTCTACTCCAACGCCGTTTGAAATTTTTCTAATTAAAAAAGTTTGGTTAATTCCATCGCCGCGTCTTGAAAGGACAATTCCTTTAAAGTTCTGAATTCTTTCTTTTTCACCTTCAACAACTCTAACAGCAACAATTGCAGTATCGCCAGCTTTAAAATCTGGTATTTTAGCAAAATTATCCCCATCTTTTTGCTTACGTGCTTCAATCGCCCGCTCTGCAATCATATTCTTAACTAATGTCATTTTATTCATTTTTTCACCTTTTCAACTATAAGATTACAAAATTAATAAATTCTTTAAAATAAAAAAAATAATTTTTACTGTTCATTTTTATGCAGCTGAAGAATATTAAGCAGAATGTTTTGTAAAGAATTTTAGTTTTTTTATGTTTTTCTTTCTTTTTTAAGAAATTTCTTCCCTTTATTTTAAAACGTGAAAACCATGAACAATTTGTATTATCCATAACTGTATTGACTTAGTGCCGGAATGATTAAATATTAATAAATGAATAAATAGAGTTATTGCAATAAGACATAGCGAAACTCAGTCGGCACTGTCTTTTTTATTCATCTGGCACATTGATTGTGTTTAATGATTAGAATGAAAAAAAGGAAACAAAGCATTTGAAAATAAATTTACTTTTTATTGCTGCCCTGCTATTTATTGGCTTGAGTGCCGAAGCACTGCCACAGCAGATGCCGAGCAATATCTCTTTGCCCAAAGTATCTTTTACCGTAGACGGAACTGAGAGCAATAACGATTTAGTGCTTACGCTTCAGATCTTGCTTGTAATCACGGTATTGACCCTTGCCCCGTCAATACTGATAATGATGACCTGCTTTACTCGAATTATAATTGTTTTCCATTTCTTGCGTCAAGCGATGGGAACAAGCACCCAGCCATCGAATCAGCTACTTTCGGGACTTGCGCTTTTTCTTACTTTCTTTGTTATGCAGCCCGTTTTGAACGAGGCAAATCAAAATGGAATTCAGCCATATATGAGGGAAGAAATTTCTCAATCGCAAGCAGTGGACAATATTGTGCAGCCATTTCGCGAATTTATGCTTAAACATACGAGAGAAGAAGATTTAGGACTTTTTATAAAGTTAAGCGGGAAGGACAAGCCAAAAGATCTGAGCGAGGTTTCCACTTGGACTGTTGTCCCTGCTTTTACATTGAGCGAGATGAGAATGGCTTTTCAAATCAGTTTCCTGCTTTTCGTTCCATTTTTAGTGATGGATATGATAATTGCAAGTATTTTGATGTCGCTCGGTATGTTTCTTTTGCCGCCACAATTAATTTCACTGCCGATTAAAGTGCTGCTGTTCATACTGGTGGACGGCTGGTATTTGGTGATTGATTCACTTTTAAAAAGTATAATTAGATAAAGGAAATAAAATGTCAGACCAAATGGTGATACAAATAGTTCGCGATGCTTTTTATTATTTAATTCTTATCTGCGGACCGCTGCTGCTCGTCTCGCTTGTTCTTGGACTTGCGATTTCAATTTTTCAAGCGGCTACCTCAATTTCAGAGCAAACACTTACCTTCGTTCCAAAGCTAATTGCAGTATTTTTAGTAACAGTGATAATTCTCCCTTGGATGATTAGCAATATGAAAACCTTTGTAACAAGTATTTTTGGAATGATTGCCAATTTGAAATGAGTGTGGAGTTTTAATTGCTTTTTTCTTGTTTGAAGTTCAATTTTTGTTTTTACTGAAAAAAAGAATGCTCGACGACCTAACAATACATATTTTAACGGGTAAGTTTATTATTGGGATTCTGCTTTTTATAAGAATTCTCGGGATGTTTGCGTCTGCACCATTCTTTCGTCAAACGGCAATACCAGTAAAAATGAAAGTCTTTTTTTCTTTAATCCTCGCAACAATGTTTACAAGTGCATTTTGGGACGAGCAAATAATTATAGATTTTCATTTGTGGAATTTGGTTCTTTTGGTTTTTAAAGAATTTATGCTTGGCGCTTCGATTGGCTTTGTTGCTAATGTTGTGTTTTGGGCAGCAAGGTTTGCTGGCGGGCTTGTTGATTTTGAGATGGGCTATCAAACAGGGGCAATGTTTTCAATGGAAGATACTCCAACCCTTGTTGGTGAGCTAAAAAGTTTGATTACCCTTATGATTTTCCTTTTTATCAATGGACATCATTTTTTAATTGAATCGCTTTTTGCAAGTGTTAGAGCTGTCCCTATTTCTCATTTTGAAATTACGGAATCCTCTGCAATTATGCTTATTAGAGTTGCGACCTCTGTTTTGATTATCGGGATAAAAATATCTGCTCCTGTGCTTGTGTCCTTGTTTTTAGCAAATTTGGGCTTGGTCCTAATGGCACGCGTTGCGCCTCAAACAAATATATTTGTGCTTAGCTTTCAACTTAAAATAGTGATTGGAATACTTGTTTTGATGGGAGCGATTCCGCTTTTTGTTATGGTAACAAAGTATTCCTTGCAAGGAGTTGAAAACGAATTAATGAGATTTATTATGACTTTGAACCCGGCAAGGGTTCCATAAAAATAAAATAGAATGGCTGAGAATAAAGACGGACAAGAAAAAACTGAGAAAGCGACTCCGAAACGGCTGAACGAAGCACGAAATAGGGGTCAGGTTTCTAAAAGTATGGACGTTACAACGGCATCAGTGCTATTGATTGGTGGTTCTGCTATTTTTATTTTCGGAAAAAATTTGTTTGCCAATTTGCAGTATTTTATGAAATATATTTTTGCAAACTCAACAAGCATCATTGTGAGCGAGCAAAATTTCAAGCTATACTTTCCATCGATTATGATCTTTTTAGCAAAAATTTTGCTACCAATACTTTTAACGGTTTTTGCAGTCGTTCTTATTTCAGAAATTAGTCAAGTAGGACTGAAAATAGCAACAGAAAAATTTACTAAGGGCTTGAATTTTAAGCAAATATTCAATCCTTTTAGCGGGCTGAAAAGAATATTCTTTTCCAGCCGTTCTCTTTTTGAATTAGCAAAAGGGATTGCCAAATTGCTTGTCATTGGCTATGTCGTCTATGATGTGCTTGCAGGGAAATCTGAGCAGATGGTTGGGATTATTGAGATGCCACACGGAGATATTGCGAATCTAATTGTTGACGTTAGCTTTGAATTGATTATAAAAGTAGGGCTGATTTATATTCTAATTGCCGCTGCGGACTTTTTTTATCAGCGTTATCGTTTTAACGAAGATATGAAAATGACCAAGCAAGAGGTGAAAGAAGAAGGCAAGCAAGCCGAGGGAGACCCAAAAGTTAAGGCAAGAATTCGTGCTTTGATGAGGGGGAGAATTAGAAAGTTGATGCTGAAAAGTGTGAAAGAAGCTGATGTTGTGATTACTAACCCCACACACTTTGCAGTTGCTTTAATATACAAGCAAGGAACAATGTCCGCACCAAAAGTTTTGGCAAAGGGCGTTGATTTCCTTGCTTTGCAAATTCGCGATATTGCAGAAAAAAGTGGCGTCCCAATTGTGGAGGAGCCTCCCTTGGCACGTGCTTTGTTCTATTCAGTAGAAATTGAGCAGGAAATACCAGAGGAGCTGTTCAAAGCAGTTGCTCAGGTGCTTGCATTTGTTTACAACTTGAAAAAAAATGTGTAGAAATATACTAAACTATGGCTAAAAATACACAGATGGCTTTAAATGGCAATGTTGCTCGCGGTCCTTTCTGGGAAAGGGCATTGCCTTTTTTAAGTAAAAGCCCGGAATTAATTCTCGCTGCGGGGATTTTAATGATTCTTGGACTTTTGGTTTTGCCATTGCCTCCATTTCTCCTTGATTTACTTCTTGCTTTAAATCTTTCTATCTCCGTTTTAATTATTTTAGTTGCTGTTTATCTTACAACTCCACTGGATTTTTCATCATTTCCTACAATCCTGCTTTTGACAACGATGTTCCGCTTGGGCTTGAACGTTGCTTCTACTCGATTAATCCTTGGGGAGGCTCAGGCTGGTGAAATAATTCACGCTTTCGGAACTTTTGTGATTAAAGGAAATTATGTCGTTGGTATTATCATATTTTTAATACTCTTAGTCATTAATTTTATAGTAGTTATAAAGGGTTCTACTCGTATTGCAGAAGTTGCAGCGCGCTTTACTTTGGACGCCTTGCCGGGCAAACAAATGAGTATTGATGCCGATTTAAATGCTGGTTATATAGACGAAATTACTGCAAGAAATAGACGAGAAAGTTTGACCAAGGAATCTGATTTTTACGGGGCAATGGACGGCGCCGCAAAGTTTATACGTGGAGATGCGATTGCCGGACTTATTATTACCGCAGTAAATATTATCGGTGGCTTTGCTATTGGCATAGCACAAAGAGGTATGGATTTTGGGGAAGCCATTTCTCTTTACACCATTTTGACTATTGGAGATGGTTTAGTTTCTCAAATTCCTTCCTTGCTAATCTCTGTTGCAGCTGGTCTTGTGGTAACCCGTTCAGCTTCGGCGGATAAATTAGATGTGGAGATCACAAAACAATTTAGCGCAAAGCCTCGCGCTTTGGGAATTGCATCCGCCGCAATGCTTGCTTTTGCAATTATACCCGGTTTTCCTGCTGTTCCTTTTCTTCTTCTTGCAGCTGCAACTGGGACAATAACTTATTTTAGAAGAAAATCTATTATAAAAACAGAAGCAATGGAGCAGGCTGCAGAAATGGAGGAGCTTAGCAAAGAGAAAAAACCAGAGGAGCAGCCTGTTGAGGAGTTGCTTCGCGTTGACCCTGTAGAAATTGAGCTTGGCTACAGCTTGATTTCCCTTGTCGATGAAACTCAAGGCGGAGACGTTTTTAAACGGATTACCAACGTTCGGCGCCAGCTTGCTATTGAACTCGGCATAATTTTGCCACCAGTCCGGGTTCGCGATAATTTGCAGCTCGAACCAGAGGAATACGTTATTCGCATACGCGGCAATGAGATAGCTCGGAACGTGCTTCATCCAAATATGCTGCTTGCAATGAATCCCGGAACAGCCGAGGGCGAGCTTAGAGGAATCAAAGTAACTGAACCGGTCTTTGGTTTGCCAGCTACTTGGGTCTCTTATGCAGAAAGAGAAAATTCTGAAATTTTGGGCTATACCGTGGTGGAGGCGGCAACGGTGCTTACTACTCATTTAACCGAGCTGCTTCGCAGAAATGCAGACCGCTTGCTCACGCGTCAAGATGTAAAGCAACTTGTCGAAAACCTAAAAACCGACTATCCTACGCTTGTAGAAGAAGTTACTCCAGACAGTTTGCATATTTCAATTTTACAAAAAGTGCTGCAAAATCTTTTAAAGGAAGGTATTCCCATTCGCGACCTTGCAATAATTATTGAATCGCTACTTGAGTACGTGAAAGTAACGAAAAATGTAGATGTGCTTACTGAATATGTGCGGCACAATCTTTCTGAAACAATTAAAAAAATGTATATGGACGCAAATGGAGTGATTCACGCAATATCTCTTGACCAGCAATTAGAACAAGCGATGACGAACTCACTTCAAACAAGCTCGCAAGCAAGCTTAAGCCCAACGCTTGGCCTTTCCATTGAACTTATTAAAGGAATTCAGAAAAGCATTTCTGAAGCAATTGACGAAGCCACGCTGGCGGGATTTTTGCCAACCATTATTTGCTCAGCTCAAATTCGCCCTTATTTTTATAGAATGATTCATAGCCAATTCCCAATGGTGAACGTGATAAGCTATACAGAACTGCCTTCCGATACCGATATAAACATAGTGGCATCGGTGAAGGTTTAGGATTCTTTTAAACAGGCAAGGATGCTTGTTCTACTAAGGTATTTCAAGCATCTTGCTTGAGATAAATTTATCTTTTCAACAAGCAAGGATGCTTGTTCTACTAAGGTATTTCAAGCATCTTGCTTGAAATAAATTTTTCTTTTAAGCAGGCTGGAATGCTTGTTCTACTAAAAATATGTTTTAATTACCCGGATACGTTAAAAGCGAAGCTGCGGAAAAGTAAATCAAATACCCTTCGCCTGCTTGCATTTCTCCAATGCTATTTATACCGAAAGATGGATTAAATATGCCGCCGCTTGAATTTTTTACAATCACAATATTTTGCATTACAGAAGATAGAGCAGTTTCTATATCCAAAGAAGTTTTTCTTAAATAAGGGACAAGATTCCAGCCTTTATTTAGGTAAATCGAGTAATTTTGTGGGATAAGCTCAAAGCCAGATATGTTTAACTCATCTGCTTGATTTGTGTAAACCATAAGCCCTTCAAAAAGATTCCAAGTTTCTATTTGATTTATTCCAAATTGTGGTATAAAAAGCTTGCCATCATTATTTTTAATTAAATTCAAACTTGAAAGGTTTGAATCGAAAATCTGATTAATATTTGGGTTCAAAGGGGATACATAACTTGAAATATAATTCCAACCATTGCTCAGCTCAATAATATGATCTTCAGTTTCCGAAATTTCTTTGCTTTCAACTGTAATATTATCAACGGCAAGCTTTGGACGCGCCCCGCCCGCCCCTGTTTCCACATAATAATAACGCCAGCGCAGTTGTAGCTTTGGCTGATTATTGCAAATCTCTGGCAATAGAATCGGTCCAATTTGCTCAAAATGTCCCGATATTTCATTCCTTATGTATTCATCGCCAAGGGAAAGCCAATCGGAGTAAATTCCAATCCGATATTGCAAGGCAATTCTATACTCGCGCGGGCTTGTGTTAATCGTTCTTCCCGTCCAAGTTATTTTTATACTATCGCGTCCAGTGCTTATCAATCCCAAATCCATTGCTCCTACGAAGCGTCCCGCTATTGCACTGTCGTTACTGCTGATGCCAGTGCCTATGTTGAAAAAAGAAATCCCATTTCCAGCTTGTCCTTCTATTCTTGAACCGCTTGTTGCGTTATAGCTATGAGTATAAACGTAGTTCATTTGGATAGAAAGGTTTGGGTCTGCATAAGCACTGCCCCTTCCGTCAGTTACTCTAAGCAATGTATTGCTTGGATAAGTCTCAGGGGAATTTGAAGATGCCCATTCGTTAAATTCATAATTTCCATTTGACAGATTATAAGGCTCTGGCTGTTGGATTTG
Source organism: Ignavibacteria bacterium (assembly GCA_012522895.1). Taxonomy (GTDB): domain Bacteria; phylum Bacteroidota; class Ignavibacteria; order Kapaibacteriales; family UBA2268; genus JAAYJM01. The sequence continues at coordinate 11,774 of JAAYJM010000202.1, read as the reverse complement.
TGCAATTAAATTGCTGAAAGAAAAAAGAAAGCAAGCTGCAAAAAGTGCAAAACAGTAAGAACGATGAAGTTTCATTTCGACCTCTTATTTATTTTAAGCAAATAGTTTTCATAAGGGAAATAAATATCTTTTACTAAAAAGTGCAATGTTTAAAAATTTAAATGCGGACCAGTGGCAAAGTAAAATAAAATGTAGTTCCTTCATTCTTTTTGCTTTTAAATCGGATTTTTCCTTTATGGTATTTTATAAATTCTTTGCACAAAACAAGCCCTAAGCCAGAGCCAACCTCGTTGTCGCAGCCTCTTCTAATTACTTTTTTATTGAAACTGAAAATATATTTTTTTGCTTTTCCGTCAATCCCAATTCCTTGATCTTTTATAGCCAGCTCAACAAAAGACGATTTAGCTTCTATTGCTTTATTATTTAAAATGATTTTCGCGTGCTTTTTTGAAAATTTAATTGCATTTGAAATCAAATTACGAAAAAGCGAGTTAATCATATCGTAATCAACAAAAACTACAATTTTTTCATCTACTTTATTTTCTATGCTCAATTCCTTATTCTGAATTACATTAGAAAACAAAATTAAGGATTCATTTATTATATCTTTTAAATAAAAGAAGTTAGGCTTATAATCAATTTTTTTATTTTGAATTTGCGTCCAAAGTAAAACATTTTCCAAAAAATCGAATAAATTTTTTGAGCTAATATTGATTTCTTTAAAAGCGTCTTTAATTTCATCTTTAGAAAAATTATGATATTCTTGATAAATAAGATTTGAAAGACTGAGAAAGCCTAAAATTGAGGACTGTAGCTCAACTGAAAGTATGGAAATCAACTCATCTTTTTTTTGATTCATTTCAATATAGTGCTTTCCCGATTCGGCAAGCTCTTGATACATCTCAATAATTTCAAGAGCAGTTTCTTCAGCCGCAAAATTCGATTTTTTCAACTCAGAAATAAGGCGGTCTTTCTCTAAATCAATCGTTTTTTCTGAATGGACGCTATACGCTATTCCAAAAATAAGCGATGGCAGATTGTCTGATTTTTTTGCATAATGGCTTTGTCCAATGCACTTAATCCAAACCCAATCTTTTGTCTTCTTTTTTAATCTAAAAGTGGAGTCGAAAACTTTTTTCCTTCTTCTAATGAAATTGTTAAATTCAGCTCTAACCCTCTCCCGGTCGTCTATATGCAAAAGCTCAAGCCAGCTCGTCAGATCAGTTTCTTCGTCCATAGCACTCCTCCCTAAAAGCTCGAGTAGTTGACTGCTTAGTTTCACTGTGTTTTTTTTGAAATCAATTTGCCATAAGCCGGTTTTAGCAAGTGAAAGTGCTTGATTTAAAAGCTCTTGCTCGCTTAAATTTTCTTTCGCCGTTTCCTTTTCATTCTTTGTATAGTCTATGCTTTGCCGAAGCGAATGAAAATCCAGATTAATTTGATTAATTTTTTGCTTTGCTTCGTTGCTATGTTTAAAGAACAAACTCTGATTGTCGCTTGATTGCATCTCCTCTATTAAGCTGCTCAAATCAAGTATCTTTTCCTCAATTAAATTTATTATATTTAAAGGAGTTGCTGACTTCACTTCATTCTGTCCTTTTTCGCTCTTAAAACTGCTTTTCTTAAATATGGAGCTTTTAGCTTGTCATAATAAAAAATCATATAGCCTTTGGAAAATTCTGTTATAAAATTTTCTTTTTCAAGAAAATCTTTTATCTCATTTGCATCATTTTGCCTGTGATAAGTGCAAACAGCTAATTTTAAAGAGTTTGTCTCTCTTAAAATATCTACACTTCCTTTTAAAACGTCAAGCTCCGCTCCCTCAACGTCCATCTTTATAAAATCAACTTTCTTATTGCTTTTAAAAAAAGTATTCAAAGAAAATTGCTTCTCCTTATCTTCATTAGAAACGAATTTATTGATGATTTCAATTTTCGATTTCCAAGGGCTGAAAGTTGCCTCCAAAGCTTTAAGCCATTGCGAATCAGATTCAAATAAAAATAATTTTTCTACTTTTTCAACAATAGAAAGGGAAAAATTTCCTTCCGCAGCGCCAATATCTAAAACTATATCGCCCTTTCCAACATTAAAATCCTCAGTTAAATAACGGTGCGGGGAGTCCTCGTCTTGCTCAATTTGCAAAACTGGGTAAAATCTTTTTATATGCTTTTCTTTCCAATTTCTTTTAAAATAAAGGCGTTTGCCCTGCTCGAGAGTATATAGTAAATTGTTCGACTTATCTCTTTTTATTTCTAAATCCTTTGCATTATACTTTTTTATGAAATTATAAGGAAAAACGTTGATCGCGTTTCTTTTTAAAAAGTGCAAAACTTGAGCTTGCCCGTCCCTTATTTCATTTTTTGGTATTGAACTTAAATACTTTATTATTTTCCAATGCAAGGCAAATAGCTTTGGGTCTCTTATGTATTCTTCTAATTTCGTCATACTCGATTAAATTTTATTTCATAGAAAGCAAAGTTTGAAAAAATCAATAAAATTTAGATGATTTTTCCATTTCATCATCTTTACGCTCTCTTTTCTTTGGGATTTTTATAGTGAAAGCAGTTCCATAGTATAGCTGGCTTTTTACGTCAATAATTCCTTGGTGGGCATCTATAATCCATTTGACAATGGAAAGCCCAAGACCCGCGCCTCGCGTTTCTTGAGAGCGAGCTCTATCTACTCTATAAAATCTATCGAAAAGATAAGGCAGGAAATTCTTGGGAACGCCAGTCCCGGTGTCCGTAACTTTCAAGACAGCATATTTTTCTTCTTCCGAAAGCTCAATAGAAATTTTTCCAAACTCATTAGTGTATTTTATTGCGTTATCTACTATATTTAAAACCGCTTGGTGCATACGGGCAGAGTCGAAGCAAGCAATCACAGTGTTTGGAATCTTCTTTTCTACTCTGATTTTTTTTTGCTCGGCAAGTATATCGGCGTCTTCAGAAATGTCGGTAATCAGCTTCGATATATTTTGCTCTTGGAAAGTCATTTTCACCTGTCCCGCATCAGCTTTCGATAGTTCAAGCAAAGTTTCGACCACATTAGAAAGGCGCTCTGTCTCCTCGAGTGCGCTTGCTAAAACGAGTTGATACTGCTCAGGCTTTTTTGGAGTTCTTAAAGCTAATTCAAGCTCACCACGCAAAATAGTAAGAGGAGTTTTAAGCTCGTGAGATGCGTCAGAGGTGAATTGACGAATTTGAATAAATGACCTTTCTAATCTTTCAATCATTTTGTTAAGCGTCCTTGTAAGATGCCCAACCTCATCATTTGTATGAGGCTCTGGCAAGCGTCTGCTTAGATTGCTTGCAGTAATTTCTTCGGCATTTACCGCAATTTCGTCAATCGCTCTAAGCGATAACTTAGAAAGCACAAGCCCGCCAATAGCAGAAATTATTAGTATGATTGGAAAGGCATAAAGCAAAATGGAAAAAAGCCCGTTTAGAGTATTTTCAATATCTTCAATGGAATAGCCTACAGAAATTATTGCTTGGCTTGTGTTTTTTACAAATAGTCGCACTTTTTGATTTTCAATATAAATATTTTCAAAGCTCCCTTCAGAATATTCTTGAAAAGTGCTTTTTGCTTGCTGGACTATTGAATCTGGTATGCTGCGCTCTTCTTCAAAAAATAATTGAGTATTTTGCAAAAATGGAAGCGTGTTACTTTTCAGATTCTTTGTTTTCCAGACGATTTGCAAGTTCGTGTCTGCAATTTGAATAAAATAATTTTTTGTATTCAATAGAATATGCTCATAAACAGCGGTTAGAACGGGATTATTTTCGTCAAATAAACCCGATTGTATATCAGCCTCGCTTGGCTTGCCCAGCACGGGTCCCACAAATTCGCGTTTTTCACTTTCTCGAAAAACAGCAAATTTATCTTTTTTGTTTGCTTTTGCTATTCGCTGCGGTTTCTCCTTTTGCTTTTCAATCTCGTCTTGACTTTGATTTAAAATGTAGTTTAGTGATTCGCTTACTTTTTTGAGAGAACTATCCAGGCTTTGATTTAACTCGTTTGAAACTAGAAAGTAGGTAAACAAGCCAAAAGCTGAAAGTGAAACTCCGACAATTAAGCTATACCAAAAGGCTAATCTGACTTTTAAGGATATTTTCAAGTTTTATATGAAAAAATTGTTAAATTACTTTTTTCAAATATATTATTTTTATACTTAATTATCAATTTTATTGAAATGAAAATGTTTAAGGGAGATAAGCAGTATAAGCTAAAATTAATTTTTGTCATTTCTATCTTTATTAGAATTGCGGGGGATTTATTATTCTCAAATTTTATATCCTTTTCTGAGGGCTTTGAGTATTTTTGGAAGACCGCAACTGCCATAGCCATTTTAACCCCTTTAATCTTTTTTTATTTAGAGCAGCTTTTTAGAAATCCAATAAGCGAGAGCGAGCAATCGCAAAAAGATTTTTTTAAAAACTTATCGCAATGGACGGTTTTGTCTTTGCTGTTTTTTACTGTTCTTGCATTTTTGCCCGCTTTTATTAGCGGGGACTTGCCAGATTATATTTCATATTTAGGCTTTTTAATGCTTGCTCCTGGACTTTTTACACTTTATTTTATTATAAAATGGCTTTTCATAAGAAGGCACAACAAAACGAAAAGGAACGTGAAATTAATACTGGCTATTCTTTTTATAACCCTGCTTTTTTCTCATTTTTTTGCGATCTATAAAATAAATTCTTTAAAAGCACCAGCCGTTCTATTGTTAATGATTTCAACGCTGATCAGTTTTATAAGTGCAAAAAAGAATTCTTGGCTCTTAATTCTTCCGAGAAAAGAAAAAATTAGACTTTTAGTGCAATCATTTTTTGGATTGTTCTTTTCTCTTGTTTTTATCACTTTTTTCCTTGATGATGAAAATATTTTCAATTTTGTTATGCATAAATTTGTTTATGGAGCAAATGCAATAGCTATCGCTCCATTTTTTTTAGCACTGGGCTTTTTTTCACGATTGTTTTTAGCGACATTGATGTCCTTGCCAACCTCCCAAGTTCTTGAGTTGCAAAATTATGAAATCCGCTCCTTGTCTTATATAAATAGCATAGTTGCTAATTCAGTAGATATAAATAAATTGCTTTCTACTGTTTTGGAATCTGCTCAGATTTCAAGCGAGGCAAGTTGTTCTTGGATTGAACTTTACCCCAGCCGAGCTAATGAAGAGCTAATTTTTACAAAAAATATTCCTAAAGAATTAATTGATAAGCTATACCGACAAGGCAATTTAAAAGAATATTTTAGCAAAATAGAGCAATCGCTACTAATCCCTTCACTTCCCGAGGGAGCTGAAAAAAATAATCCAGATTTTTCTTATATCTATTTTGGAAAATCGCTTCTTGCAATTCCTTTGAAAGCCAATAATGAAAAGATAGGAATGCTTTTTGTTTTGCATATAGATGAATACTGGTTCGAGCTCAGCAAAGTTTATGTGCTTGAATCTTTTTGCAATCAAGTGGGCATAGCAATAGAGAACGCAAGGCTTATCTTAGAATCTTTGGAAAAGGAACGTTACAAAAAAGAGCTTTTAATCGCAAAAGAAATCGAAGAAAAATTGCTTCCACAAACACTGCCGACCATAAAAAATTATTCCATTTCAGCGCTCTCAGTTCCAGCCATCATAGTTGGTGGGGATTATTACGACATTGTAAAACTAAAAAACCAAAAAACTTGCATTCTAATTGGCGATGTTTCTGGAAAAGGATTGAGTGCTGCCTTTTATATGGCTTTATTAAAAGGAGTTGTGCTTGCCCTTGCAGAGGAATCGGATAGCGCCTCCGATATTTTAAAAAGAATAAATGCAACTCTTTACCGAGCAATGGAAAAGCATATCTATATAACGCTTGCTGCGCTGCTTATTGAAAACGATGAAGGCGATATTTCTTATGCAAGAGCTGGACATATCCCGCTTTTAATTAAGGAAAATAAAGAAGTTTTTGCAGCTAAGCCAAAAGGACTTGGAATCGGCTTAGCTCCTAAAGAAATGTTTGATTCAATTATTGAAGAGCAAAAATTTAAGCTCTGCGATAATGACGCTTGTATTCTCTGCACTGATGGTTTAATAGAGCTTAGAAATGAAAATAATGAAGATTTTGGATACCAACATTTGAAACAAATTTTAAATTCTAATGTATTAACAAGTAGTGAAGAGCTAATTGAGGAAATTAAAGCTCAAGTTAATAGCTTTTCTAAAACAGAGTTTGGACGCGATGATTTAACTGTTTTAACATTAGTATTTAATGAAAGTTAAATTCTTCGCAGTCGCAATAGCTTTAAAAGGGAATTATTTAGTTTTATTACATAAGGGGTAAAAAAGTGCAAGACAATCGTTTTTCTGTAAAAGCCATCGATAAAAAAGATGTAAGCTGCCTATATTTAACTGGTTATCTCGATGCTCATACTGCTCCTCAATTAGAATCTGCAATCGAGCAAGTAATAAAACAAGGGATTTATAAAATATTAGTAAATTTTCGCGATTTGGACTATATAAGCAGTGCCGGGCTTGGTGTCTTTATGGCATTTATTGAAGAGGTGCGGGAAAAAGGAGGCGATATAAAGCTTGCCGATATGAAGCCTAAAGTCTTTTCTGTGTTTGATTTATTGGGATTCCCTTTGCTTTTTGACGTTGAAAAAGAAGAAAATAGCGCCATTGTGAAATTTAAGAGCTAAGCTAAAATGAGTTTTAATGAGATCAAGCAGCATTCCAAAGCAAGATTTAAATGTGAATCAAACGAATTGGCGAGCATTCGCGAATACGTTCGTTTGAAAGGGCTTTCTCTTGGGCTTTCAGAGGAGGAGGCATTTAAAGTGTCGCTTGCAGTTGACGAGGCTTGCTCAAATTTAGTGAAACACGCAAAAAAGCGCTCTCTCAGTGAAAATGGTTTCTATATTTGTCTTAAAATTTATTCAGATCAAAATCAATTCATTGTAGAGATATTAGATAAATCTCAACCTTTTAATCCAAACTCAGTTCCCTCGCCAGATATGCAAGAGTATTTTAAGCAATTTAAACGCGGCGGCCTTGGCATTCACATCATGCGTTCCCTTATTGATGACATTGCTTATTTCCCTGCTAAAATTGACAAGGACTATAACGTTTTGCAGTTAAAAAAACTAATTGCCTGAATCCAATTTAAAAAAAAACTGATTCCATTTTTATAAAATGAAATCAGCTTAAAATGTAATCAAGAAATAAACTAGGATAATCAAACTTAATCTAATTCTAAGGTAGCTCTGTGCTGCCTTCTTATTGCCTTTTGAAGTGAAAGACGCTTTTCGATAGACGGCTTCATAAAAGCAGTTCTTTTCTTATATTCGCGAAGCACTCCACTTCTTTCGTATTTTTTCTTAAATCTCCTAAGCGCACGGTCGATGTTTTCGTTGTTTTGTAATGTTACTCCAATCACTAGTTATTTCACCACCTTTCGTTTGTTTTTTATAAAATTAATTTAGATTCTCAATTAGTCTTTTTTCACCGCACTTTTCAAAATGGACAATGATTGACCTTCCGCCAGTGCTGGTGCTTTCTTTGGATTTAACGATTCCAACATCGTCCCAAATTGAATGAAAAATCACATCTCCAATGTGGAATTCACCTTGGGGACTATATTTTTTTGCGTCTTCTTTGGAGATATGGATTACAGCTTTTGATTTATCGGCATCAGCTTCAATAGTATCAAGATTGATTAGCTGAGAGTGTCTGCTGCGGGTGCATCTTGCCCATTGCTGCTTTCCATTATCTGTTTCTATCGGCTCTCCGATTAGCTCGTGTTTAGTTTCACGCATTAAAAATGGAGAAAATAAGGTTATATATTTTGCTCTACGAGTCCTTTTTCTAACAGCCATAATACCTCTATATTTTTTACAAAATTAAGAAATATTACGGACACTTGCAAGTATTTATTTCAAAATTGCTTATATACCTTTCAGCGAGCCATAATCTCTTTTAATTTTGTAATTGCTGGAATTAAGGTCGGATCCTGCTTTTTGAGTATCGCAAAGTAATAAGAAAACCAATCTCCAAGGACTATTAAGTTAAACATTCTTGCAAGGAAGCTATTGCCATTTCCATGCAAATCCAATAGCTGATTCGGTATATATTTTTCCAATATTTCTTTTGTTGCTTTGGTTCTTAATTTGGTTTTTTCCTTATCATCGCGGTCAGTGATAAAGAACACAGAAAATTGATTTCCTAATTCTGGCGCTAGCTGCCAAGCACTGATTTCATTATGGTTCATTTCTGGCAATGTATTAACGAAGGCGAGATGCTTTGCATTTTCCTGAATTTGATTTTGCAAACGAATGGCTATTGGGTGCAATTTTTCACTTGATGTGTAAAAAATGGGGACTTTCTGCCCGTTAATAAATGAAAATAAAGCTTGTAGCTGAGAGTTTTCAAAATCTTTGTATGTATCTACAAAATGCTTGACCGCAGATTGAGCCTCCTCTATTGATTCTTCAATTACTTTCTTAGTTTTTTCGCTTGTAAATATATTCGCATTTTTCAATGCAAAAAACACAGCAAAGAAAGAATAGCCAATCGCGCAGCGGGGCTGCATCCCTCCCGGAATTTTTATAATTGGGAAGCCATCTTCCTTTGCAAGCTCTTCTAACTTTCCCCCGGAGCAAATACAGACAATATTCTTGGTTTTTTTCTTAGCTTCCGCATAAGCGGCAAGGGTTTCTTCTGTGTTGCCAGAGTAGGAACTTGCAATAACATTTGTTTCTTCGCTTAGCGGAAAATCAATCGAATAATTGCGGTTTGCGAAAATATGAATATCTTTGCTATCCGGAAGCGATGACAGAAAGGATTTTACCAGATCCGCACCAATAGCAGAGCCACCCATCCCTAAAACGACAAAATGCTTGCTTTTAAGTGGCTTTGGAAAAGTAGGAGCATTTTTCCCTAAATCTACTGCGTCTTCAAACTGCTGTGGAAAATTTAAAAGAATTTTATACATATCTTGAGAATCGTATTTTTCTTTTTCTATATTAAAGTCAAAAAAGCTCATCTGCTTCCTTTCATATTTTTGCTATTCAAATTTATTTTTATAATTTTCTTTTATTTTTAAAAGTAAATATCAAATTTAATAAAAAATTGACTTTAAACGCAGAAAATATTGAAAATAAAACTGAGGAAGAGGAACTTGAAGCTAATGAAATGAACTTTTGGGGGCATCTTGGCGAGCTAAGAAAACGCATTATTTACTCTCTGATATTTATAATACTTGGCTCAATCATAGCCGCCGTTTTCATTGGGGACATAATGGATTATGTGCTGCTTAATCCAGCTAAAAGCGTTAACTTACATTTGCAAAACCTAAGACCTTTCGGGCAGCCATTTCTTTATTTTAAAGTAATCTTTGTTGTCGGAATTATTATTGCTTTTCCCTTGATTTTATATCAATTATGGAAATTTATTAAGCCCGGACTTTATTTGCAGGAAGTCAAATGGGTTAGGCACATAACATTTTTTACCTCGCTTTGCTTTTTTGCTGGAGTTGCCTTTTCATATTTTATAATGATACCCTCGATGCTGAGTTTTGCTGCTCAATTTGGCTCTGATAGCATACAGAATAATATTGACATAAATGAATATTTTAGCTTTATAACGATGATGCTTCTCGCATCTGGAATTCTTTTTGAAATGCCGATGCTTGCTTTTATTTTGTCAAGAGTAGGGATTTTAAGCTCCGCATTTATGAAAAAATACCGCAGGCATTCAATAGTAGTTATTCTGATAATAGCGGCGGTTCTGACTCCAACTCCCGATCCAATTAGCCAGCTCATATTTGCTTCCCCTCTTTTTATACTTTATGAAATTAGTATATTTATTTCAAAAATAGCAGAGAAAAAGTATTTGGAAGCTCAAAAAGCTCTGGGTATTGAAAACAAGTTATGACATTGAATTCAATAGACATATTGCTAATTGCGGTTTACTTTGCTCTTATTTTATATATTGGTTTTGTAATTGCTAAAAGGAAAAAAAACGAAAGCTCGCTTGAAGATTTTATTTTAGCTGGAAGAAAATTAACTTTGCCAATATTTGTTGCAACCCTTGTTGCGACTTGGTATGGGAGCATACTCGGTGTAGGAGAATTTGCGTATAATGATGGGATTGTTGCCTGGCTCTGCTTTTCACTTCCATATTACTTAGCTGGAGCGATATTCGGCGCCTTTTTTGCGAAAAAAATAAGAATTTCAAACGTAAAAACGATACCAGAATTAATAACAAATAATTATGGGAACAAAGCAGGGCGAATTTCCTCAGTTATCGTGCTAATTATCACAATCCCAGCTTCATACTTGCTTATGCTTGGGGTGATAGTGCAAATTTTTTCTGGTTGGGACTTATGGATTTGCGTTATTTTTGGCGCTATAGTCTCGCTTTCTTATCTTTATACTGGCGGTTTTAAAGCAGATGTTTTAACAAATACTGCACAATTTTTTTTAATGTATATTGGCTTTGCTGCACTGCTCTTTTACGCAATGTCAAGTTTTGGCGGACTGGGAGAAATGCTGAGCAATCTGCCTGAAACTCATAAAAGCGCCCCCGGAAATCATAGCTGGCAATATATTCTTATGTGGTATATAATTGCATTTCAAACGTTTATCGATCCGAGCTTTCATCAAAGGGCAGCCGCTGCAAAAACTGCGAAAACAGCTCAGCGTGGAGTGTTAATTTCCGTTCTTTGCTGGCTGCTTTTCGATACGCTTACAATTTTATGTGCTTTATATGCAAGGGCTTATATAGATATTAGCGATCCGATTATGACATACCCACTGCTTGCCGAGCAAATTCTTCCGCACTTTTGGAAAGGCATTTTTTTAATAGCGCTTCTTGCTGCAATTATGTCAACGCTCGACAGCTATTCTTTCATTTCCTCTGTAACAATAGGGAACGATTTGCTACACCCTTTTTTCAAAAAAAGAAATATTTTTCAACATTTATCTGTGCAAAAGCTAACGCAAATAGGACTTGTCATAACAGCAGTTTTCTCAATAATTGGGGCAGTTATTTTGCCATCAGTTATTGACTTGATATATAAAACTGCTTCTATTGCCATACCGGGTTTAATTATTCCGGTTCTACTTACTTTTACTAAAAAATATCGAATTTCTGGGAAGAAAATTGTTCAAATGATATTGCTTTCTTCCAGCACATCCTTTTTTTGGATAATACTTGCAATTTTTTCAAAAAAAACAAGTATTTTTGTAACGCTTGAACCGATGTTGCCTGGACTTTTTGTGTCGATTCTTTTTGCAGTTTTTTTTATAAGAAAAAATGAAATGGCTTAATATATCGAACAGCTTAAGTTTATTGAGGATTATATTTGTAATTCCAATTGTATTACTTTTACTAAATGGTTTAAATACAACGGCTTTTATCGTTTCGCTAATTGCGATGTCCACAGACTTTTTCGATGGATATTTTGCAAGAAAACTGAAGCAGGAAAGCGAACTCGGAAAAATTTTAGATCCACTTGCAGACAAAATTCTTATTGGCGCAATAGTTTTAACCCTTTTTTTTATGAGTGATTTCCCTTTGTGGCTTGCTTGCTTAGTGGTTGGGCGGGATTTATTGATTTTGACTGGAGGATTAATTTTATCAAAAAAAATAAAAAACGTTACTCCATCAAATATTTACGGGAAAATTACAATGCTAATTCTTAGCATTACAATTTTTATTTACATTTTAAACCTTGCGGAGCTAAAAGAAATATTCAATTTTCTTTCATTAATATTTATCTCAATAT
>JAAYJM010000017.1 GCA_012522895.1 Ignavibacteria bacterium | reverse complement strand
CTGCAAAAGCAGCGACTTCTGAAATGAGCTGGGTTTTGTTTAAACTCATAAATACTCCATAAAATTAATTGAAATGTTAGTTAATCAATACGATTTTAATTAGAATTTTGAGAAAAAAAATTATTGTTTTTGTTGTTTTTATCTATGTTTATTACTGTTACAATAAAATTAAATAAAATAATAATAATAAGCAAATATTTTTTTTCTAAATATCATTATTTCTTAAATATTTATGATTTTTTCTTTTTCCTTTGAAAAAAATACTCCATCCCCGTTACTATCGACATAGCTGTTATTAAAAACATAAGCCAATATGAGAGATCAGAATAAATCATATTACTCAGCATTTCTTTCGTAGAATGCTCCATACAGCTCGTATTTATAAAGGAAAGGAGAATTAATATGTAAGCTATGAAAGTCATTTGAAAAAACGTTTTCCCTTTGGCATAAACGCTTGTTTTGATTTTATGCTTATCGCGTGGAACGTAAATCCGAATAAGCGTAGTCCAAACGTCACGAGCTATCACTATTATCACCATCCAAAATGGCACAATTTTTATAAAAGCAAAGCTAATGAAGGCGGAGCTTGTTAGAACTTTATCTGCAAGCGGGTCTAAAAATTTACCTGTGCTTGTAACTTCTAAATACTTTCTTGCATACCAACCATCAAAATAATCTGTGAGCGCGGCAGCTATAAAAACAAAAAATGTAATTTGTATTAAAAAACTGTTGCCAGATAATAAAAAAAACATTATTACCGGCGACAGCACTATTCTTGACAAGCTAAAAAGATTCGGTAAACTAAGCTTCATAAACTAAACTATTTTTGTAATTCACTTGCAATTCTTATAATCGAAAGAAAGCTATCGGCTTTAAGGGAGGCACCCCCAATTAAGCCGCCATCAACTCCCCTTAGCTCTAAAATTGACTTTGCATTGCTTGGGTCAAGGCTCCCTCCGTAAAGAATTAAGTTTTTCATCTCATCGTCAAATAGCTGAGATATGTATTTTTTTATTTCAATGTGTGTGTCTTGAATTTGCTCAGGGCTTGCTGCAATTCCAGTTCCGATTGCCCATACAGGTTCATAAGCAATAACAATGGTTTTGGCTTGCTCGGGGCTTATCCCTTTTAAGCCAACACTAATTTGTTCTTTCAAAACTTCAACTGTCTTTCCATTTTGCCGCTCTTCAAGAGTTTCCCCAATACAAAAAATTTGATTTATCCCAGCACTCAAAGAAGAAATAATTTTTTTATTAATTAGTTCATTATCTTCATTGAAAATTTTTCGGCGCTCCGAATGCCCGATAATCACATAAGTGCAGCCGAGCTCTTTCAACATTTCAAGCGAAATCTCGCCAGTAAAGGCGCCTTTTTCTGCAAAATAGCAATTTTGAGCGCCATATTTTATTCTGCTCCCCTCAAGCGCCATAGCCACTGCTTGAATATTTGTAAAAGGTGGGCAAACAAGAATGTCAAGTTCTGCTCCAAGTTCTTTTGTAGAGTTTTTTAATAAAAGACATAACTCCATTGCACTTTTTGGAGTTGTGTTCATTTTCCAATTTCCAGCAATAAAAAACTTTTTCATTTCTGAATTCCACTTACTTTAAATATGCGATAATTATTTAAGTTAATATCCGATTCAAAACCCCAGCCGCTAATGCTTTCCTGCGGCGATTTTATCTTTACAAATTCTGTTGAGTAAAGTTTTTGAGTTTTATTGTCCCAAAACAAAATTGATGTTTCAAGTCGCGTTTTATTACTATCTGAGACAAGAACTACATTCCCTTTCGCAAGCATATCTTTGCTGCTGTCGTCTATTTCGGCACTATCTGAACTTAGCCAGCTGATCCTCTCCTTTGTTTTTGCGGAAAAAAAATCCGTTTTTACATTCCCATCAAGATATGTTTTTTTATGTTCGCTGAAAACCCTTGCTCTATCTGCTTTTAAAACAGCCTTTGTATGCGATGAATCGACAAAAGTAACAGTTACTTGATTTCCCACTATCTCGGGCTGAATGATTTCCTTGCTTTCAAGCGCTTTTTGCGGCAGCTGTTCTTCCTCGCTGCAGCAGTAGAGAAAAGTAAGGGAAAGTGCAAATATTAGTATCCTGAGCAAGTGCGCCATAAAACTGTAAAAAACATAACATTTATAACATTTACAACTTTTAAAGAATATTATTTTATAGTATTTAAAAATATCATACTTGAAAAAAAAGAAATTAATCAATAAAAACGAATATAAAAACTTTTTTTTATTTTTTGCAAACATTAAGCAAATATCCCAAAAACTATGAGCATCAAATCGTCTGAACCTTGATTTGCTTGATTAGGAATTGGGAATCGGGAGGCGGGAGGCGGGAATTAGGAGTCTGTCTTGTCCTTCCCATTTGAACTTGGGAAGAAAATTTTATTTTAAAATTCAATTTGGGAAGTAGCTCAAAACATTAGATGTGCCACAATTCAAAGTGTGGCAGATCTGAAGCAATATCCACCACCTGCCCCCGCCAGCGGGGGACACAGGACTGCTCTGTGTTTCCCACCTAAAAAGAATCTCCCCCTTTGAAAAATGCCGCCGGGGAATTTCTTTTCTGGATTCTTCACTGTCGCTCAGATTAAAGAAAATGTTATTCAGTTTTTTCGTTCCTAATATGGACTTCTCTTTGAGGCAATGCAATTTCTATTCCTTTTTCGGAAAAACGCTTTTTAATTTCATAATTAATATCGTTTCTCGCGGCAAAAGTTTTTGATATATCCTCAATCCAAATAATGAGAAGAAATTTCAAACTTGATTCGGAAAACTCAAGGAAGCGAACTACGGGCGCCGGCTCTTTCACTGCCAAAGCATAGTTATTTGCTATGTCGAGCAAGATTTTTTCTACTAATCTGCCGTCTGAGTTCAGCGAAACTCTAAGATCTAAACTCACTTTAGCAAGCGGGGTGATTAGACTTTCATTTATTATTCTTGCATTTGCTATCTCAGCGTTTGGAACTGTAAGCATAGTTCCAGATGGAGTATAAATTCGCGTGCTTCTTAATCCGATATTCAAAACTTTGCCTCTTTGGTTTTCCTCAATTTCAATTACATCTCCAATTTTAAATGGCTTATCTAAAAAAATACTAATTCCGCCAAAAAGATTTGCAAAGGCATCTTTGGCTGCAAAAGCAATGGCAGCCCCGGCTATTCCAGCTGAAGCAATAATTGGAGTAATATCAACTTTCCAAATTGAAAGAATTGTGCTTGCGAAAATTATTATTATAACCGTTTTGCTTGTAACAGAAAAGAGTGGAAATATATCTTTACTTAAACCAGTAGAGTCGGAAAGCTTTTCAAAAATAAGCTCTAAAAAAAGACGTGTAACTTTAATAGCTGAAAATGTCCAAATTATTAGAATAATCGAGTAAATTGTTGAATTAAAAGCGATTTCAAGTTTTTCTTTTAGCTCAAACTGAGAAAAAGCAACAATGAATCCAATAAGAAAGATTGTAAAAAAAATAGGTTGATGAGCAAAGGAAATAATTCTATCGTCAAAATCTGTTTTTGTTTTTTTTGCAAGTCTTTTCAATATTTTTATAATGATAAAATCGGCGATTTTTGCAATAACAAAAAAAACAATTAAGTATAAAAGAGCCGATAGAAACGGGTTGCTAATGTAGTCTTCCAAAAAATTAATTTCATTCATTTTAAGCCTTTTTATATTTATAAATTTTCGCAAAAAAGATAGTGCTAATATAAAAAAAAAAGATATAATTTTTATAGTTTATAATAATTTATTAATTTTGCATATTAGAAATGGAATAATTTTTAACAAATCGAATAGATTGAGTAAATGGCTAAAACAACGAGTGTTCTATTTGTATCTACTGAAGTATACCCTTTTATCAAAACTGGTGGCATTGCAGACGTCTCTTATTCTTTACCATTAGCACTACGCGACCAAGGTTACGACATAAGAGTTATGTTTCCAAAATTCGGGTCTGTTTCGGAGCGTATGATTAGAATCCACGACATAAACAGATTGCGTTCAATTCCCATTGAAGTTGGCACTATAAGCGAAAATGCAAACGTTAAATCCTCTTCAATGTCAAATCCAAGAGCGAAAGTTCAAGCATACATAACTACGAACCATAAGTATTACGATTCAAAAAAAGGTATTTACAAAGATCCAAAAACTGGAAAAGAGTATCAAGATAATGACGAAAGGTTTATTTTCTTTTGCAAAACTGTAGTTGAAACTTGCTTAATTTTAAATTGGTTCCCGGACATCATCCACTGCAACGATTGGCACACTGCCTTAGTTGTAGCTTATGCAAAGGCAATGTTCCCAAGTAAATTTAAAAAAACAAAAGTGGTTTTTACTATTCATAATTTTTTCAAACAAGGCGTTTTTCCGCAAAAGACTTTTGAAAAAACTGGCTTTGACTCCGAGATAGAAGAAAACTTTGTGCATTCAAAAAAATTCAATTTTCTAAAATCAGCACTTATTTATTCCGATTATATTACAACCGTTAGCCCAGCTTATGCAAAAGAAATTTTGCAAGAAAAAAAATTAAGCGGAGGTCTCAATTCAATACTTGCTGAAAATGAGAGTAAGTTTAAGGGCATACTCAACGGGATTGATCCTTTTGTTTGGGATCCAAGATGCGACACGCATCTGCAAACTAAATATAACGACAATTTCCTTGAATATAAGCAAGACAACAAGCAATTCTTATTGAAAAAATTTGGCTTTGAGCAAAAAGAAAATGTTCCTTTGCTTGCAATGGTTTCGCGATTAGATGAGCAAAAGGGCATCAATCTTTTTATTGAAGCTGCACCAGAGCTTTTCAAAAAAGATATTCAAATGCTACTGCTCGGCGATGGCGATATTGAAATAATTGCTCAATTAAAAGAATTAGCGAAAAAGAACTCGAAAAAGTTTGTCTTTATCAAGGGATTTGACGACCCATTGGCACATCAAATCGAAGCTGGCGCCGATATTTTTCTTTTACCCTCAAAATATGAGCCTTGCGGATTAAATGCTATATATTCTCTTGCTTACGGCACAATCCCAGTAGTTCGTGCAACAGGAGGACTTGTCGATATTGTTCAAGAATATAATCCAGAAACAAAAGAAGGCAACGGTTTCTTTTTCCAAAAATTCACCTCAGCCTCGCTGCTTGGCGCTATAAAAAAGGCAATGGCGCTTTATCAAAATAAAGAAGCATGGCTTGAATTGAGCGAAAACTGCATTCAAAAAAAATATTCTTGGGAAGAAAGCGTTAAAGAATATCAAGAGATTTATCAGTCTATTTTATAATATTTATAAAATAAATTATAAAATTAAATATTTTGAAAAACTACATACTTCGAATATTATTAGCTTTATTGGTAATTACTCTATATTCTTGCAATGAACAGCCTACAAACATTGGCTATTCCTTGCTTTACGATACTATTGATGTATTTACAATCTCTAATGCTGAAAAGCAGATAATTGCAGAAACTGAAAACTTTTTATTGCAAGCTCAAATAGCTAACAATGGAGCATTGTTTTTAGGTGTTGGAAATGGTATTAAAGCAAATGCCATACTTCGCTTCGGCTCTTTTCCAGATTCCATTATAGATGCCATCGATTACGAGCCTTTTGAAGCAAAAATTTATATGAGCCCAAGCCGATACACTTTCGGGGATTCCTTGACTAACTCCTTCGCTTTCACAGCTCACAAAGTAAATCAATTTTGGAATATAAAATCTACTTGGGATTCAATTTTCAAACCAGACGGAACTTCTGATATAATTGATGCGCGGGCGCTTGGCAGCTTTGATGGCGATATAATTCAGCTCGATTCTATGCTCGACATAGATTTCGATTTAGAATTAGATTTAATTAAAGAGTGGATGCAAAACCAAAGGGACAGCATTACAAATTGGGGAATTGCCCTTATAGCATCTCCAAAGACATCTTTAATTAGAAAATTTTATGCTCAGCAGGTTTCTAAAGAATACTCTAATGCTAAACTCAAAGTTTTATTTAGGGGGAAAAATAATCCAAGCGATACTTTAGAACTGCTCTTGAGCGCTGCTGTAGAATCTTCTTTTATCCATTCACCTCCAACGCCAAAAGAAGATATTGTGCTGCAAGGAGGGACTTCTTCAAGATGCTATTTTACATTTGATTTTTCCTCGCTTCCTCAAAACGCCGGCATACATAAAGCTACATTAGAGCTTAGGCTTGACCCAAGCCGTTGCACAGTTGGAAATAATGGAGTGGACTCTATTATTACTGCTCATATTTACGATCCAAACATTGAGGAGATGGACGAGCCGCTCGCAGCTTATTATGCTGAAAGGGTTAAAGGAACAAATATCTTTAAGTTTGAAGCGCTTGCTTCCGCTATCGAATATTGGAACAGGATTAGTGGAAAAATGCGTTTTGTCGTTTTGCCAGAAGGAAACGATCTCTATAGAGAATTGGACAGGCTTACTTTTTATGGACTAAACAATCCCGACAGCTCTTTAATTCCAAAATTAAGAATCATTTATTCGACCAGACCAAATTACAAAGACTAAAAGTAAAGTAATGAAATATTTGAAATATATATTTTTATTTTTATTCCTTGCAAGTTTGAACGCAAGCGCGCAAGGTGGCTCAAATTATTCAGCTTTTGGAATTGGGGATTTAATATATTCAAATGCTGCAAGTGCAAGCGGAATGGCTGGCACCTCAATTGCAGTTCCTTCTGAGTATGCAATAAATTTTCGCAATCCAGCGCTTTGGAGTAAAGTAACTACTACCCGCTTACAAATCGGCTACCTCTTTAATCAGCATTTAGTTCAAGACGGAAGCAATACTTTAATGCAAAACAACGGCAATGTTAATCAAATATCCAGCCTGTTTAACGTGGATACCGCAAATGGCTTTAGCTTTAATTTTTCTTTGTTTCCCTATTCTTCTCAAAACTATCTTGTTAGTTATAAAAAAAAACAACCCTTTTATGATGAAGAGCTAAGCAGTGAAATTACATACCAAGGGGAGGGCGGGATTTCTATTGCCCAGCTTGGCGCCTCAACTAATATATTAAAAAATCTTTCAGTTGGAGCTGCTGCCTTCCTTTCTTTTGGCAACTTGAAAAACACTGTAACAACTGAGGTTTTTGGAGACAATACAAATAAAAGTATATCTACAAAACAAGATAACCTTCAAAGCTGGGGCTGGAGGGCAGGAGCAATATATTCGCCTTTTCAAAACTTTACACTCGGCGCTTTTATAAATAATTTTCAGAAATCCGATTTCGATAGAGACGTAACTTTCAAATCCGATGTTTTAATTGACACAGCTTTCACACGAAAACTATCTTTGCAAATACCACAAGAACTTGGTTTTGGGATGTCCTATTTGTCGAATAAATTCTTATTCGCCGCTGATTATTCTTTGCAAGATTTTTCTGAATTTTCTTATCAAGGCGGTCCTGAAACTGAATTTAGAAAATCCAACAACTATTCATTCGCGATTTCCAGACTTGGGAATAAAAGCGCTGGCGCAAGTTATTTAGATAGAATTACATATAACTTTGGTGCTGCGTTTAGAGAGCTTTACTATAAAATCGCTGGCGAGAACATTAACGAGATTATGTTCAGCTTCGGAATGGACGCACCAGTGATTGGAACCACTATGCTGCATTCTTCAATTACAATAGGACATCGTGCTGTTGCGTCTTCTGGATTGATTAAAGAATATTTTGGCAGATTAAACGTTGATTTAAGCATCGGAGAAGTCTGGTTTAAACCTATAAAAAGAGAGTATTAATATGAAAAAAAACATATATCCAGAAATTCATTCTACAACTGTTATTGGCATAATAAGGGACGGAAAAGCTGCTATGGGCTCAGATGGGCAGGTTTCTTTTGGAAATACAATTATGAAGCACTCTACACGCAAAGTTCGTAAAATACACGAGGACAAAATACTTGTTGGCTTTGCAGGGGCAACCGCTGATGCTTTTACGCTCCTTCAGCGCTTTGAGGAAAAATTAGAGCAGCAGCGTGGCAATTTATTTCGTGCCTCAGTCGAACTTGCTAAAGATTGGCGAACAGATCGATATTTACGCCGACTTGAAGCAATGCTCACAGTGATGAACAATGAAAATGCCTTAATCATTAGCGGAACTGGCGATGTGATTGAGCCAGAAGATAATATTATCGCTATTGGCTCCGGCGGAATGTATGCACTTTCAGCAGCCCGTGCTTTGCTTGACCATTCCGATTTGAGCTCAAAAGAAATTGTGGAGGAATCCCTTAAAATAGCAAGTAAAATCTGCATTTATACCAATAACAATTTAAACATTGAAGAGCTGTAAAAAGCTAAATAATTCAACGAAAATAGAAACTTCCTCATCATAAATTGGAGTGCAAGATGGGACCAATTGGATGGTCAGAAATATTAGTAGTTCTTCTTATAATAGTCGTTTTATTTGGAGCAAAAAAAATTCCAGAGCTTATGCGTGGGCTTGGCAGCGGAATAAAAGAATTTAAAAAAGCTGCTTCTATTGACGAAAACGAAGAAGAAACAAAAAAAATAGAAAACAATAATTAATTCAAAAAAGCATTATGTTCGATGTTGGCGGCGGCGAGCTTTTGCTCATCATCTTAGCTATAATTGTGCTTTTTGGACCCAAAAAAATCCCCGAGCTAATGAAGACATTAAACAAGGGACTGAGACAAGTCCGGAAAGCTCAAACAGAAATTCAATCTCAAATTAATAATTTGCAAGATGAGATTAAATCTACCATCGAAACACCATACAATAGCAAAGACAATCCAAAGAAAAAAGAAAGCCAAAGTTAATATTCAAACTTGAAAAATAATTAATACTTTTATCTTACAATAAAAATATAAAATAATCGTTTGCATATTAAAAATTTTATATTATATTTGAAATGTTAATTAATTTTTTTTCATAAAACTTTGGAGGAAGTATGAAGAAGTTACTAGCGCTTCTATTCGCTTTTGTAGTATTTTTTGCTACAACAAATTTATTCGCAGCCGAGCCGCAGACCAAGCAAGACAGTAAAGCACTGTTTTTTGGACTCAATGGCCTTTCCAATCTCGGAATTGATGACGGGTATTTAGGGCTGCAATACCTATTCCAAGACGATATGGGAGTTTGGGGCAGCCTTGGCTTCAACACAAAGACCTATAAGCCTTACGAAAATGCAGACGAAGACAGCTATACCAATCTTGAGTTTGGCGTTGGACTAATTTATTATGCTTTCCAAAAGGGATCCGTAGCCGCTTGGGTTTCGCCGGAACTTGGCATAGGAATTGGAAGCGCCGACACAAAATCAACTAAAATTACAGACAATAGCTTTTGGGCTGGCGTGAGCTTGGGAGCTGAATGGTGGGCTTTCGATGGAGTTAGCTTATCAGCTTCAGTTTTCCTCGGTTACGAAAACCTAACTACTACAACAGAAGCCAAGTCAGTGCCTAATTCGGAAATAAAAAGTAAAGAAAATACATTCGGAATTCTCCCAGGTCAAGGAAAATTCCAAATTCTCTTCTATTTTTAAATAAACTAAAAATATGAAAAGCTAAGCTGTCTCTCTTTTTGAGATGGCTTAGCTTTTTTATTTCTATTTGCTTTTCAAAATATAATTGCAATAACTCTGTTTATAAAAAAACATTAATAATAGTAAAAAATAATGACTGCTGGACTTTACATTCACATACCTTTTTGCCAAAGAAAATGTTTTTATTGCGATTTTTACTCTATTGAAAACACAGAGTTAATTAATCAATTCGTTGATTATTTAATCTTAGAAATTCAGCAAAAAGTATCAGCTGGAAAGTATTCCGATTTAACTTTTGACACAATTTTTTTTGGTGGCGGGACCCCAAGTTTGCTGAGCGGGACGCAAATATCCCGCATTTTAGACCCTTTACATAAAAATTTTAAAATTCTTGATGGCAGCGAAATCACTATTGAGTGCAATCCGCGGACAATAGACAAAGAAAAGCTGAAAGCATACCAAAAAGCTTCAATAAACCGCTTGAGTATAGGAGTGCAATCCTTTCTCGATTCCGAGCTAAATTTTTTAAGTCGAATTCACAATGCAAATCAAGCAAAGGAGTCGCTTAATTTAGCCTTTGAAAGCGGCTTTGAAAACCTATCTATAGATTTATTGTTTGCCTTACCCAAACAAAGGCAAGAAGATATACTTTTTTCCCTTGAAGAAGCCTATAATTTCCCTCTCAGCCACATTTCCTATTACAACCTGACTTACGAAGAAGAAACGCCACTTTATCAAGATTTGGAAAATGGAAAAATTGAGCCATTAAGCGATGACGAAGAAAGCAGCTTGTATTTAAGCATAATTAAAAATTTAGAGCAGCAGGGTTTTAAGCAATATGAAGTATCAAATTTTTCCAAACCGAACTTGCAATGCAAACATAACTTGAAGTATTGGACTGATGCGCCCTATATTGGCTTTGGACCTTCTGCCCATAGTTATTTTGATAATTCTAGATCTAAAAACGTTGATGACCTTTTAATCTACTTTAACTTGTTGAGCAAAAAAGAGGAGCCGCTAATTTTTTCAGAAGAACTGTCCTTTAAAGATAGAATGATGGAAAGCATTTTTTTAAGCTTGCGAGCAGATGGTTTAGTCTTAGAGCAGTTTGCTAAAGAATTCTTTTTTGATATTCTGTTTGAATTGCGGGACCTTTTATTAAGTTTAACATTAGGCGGATTTCTTTCCATTGATAAAACTAAGATTAAATTAACTGCTAAGGGCTACTCGCTTTGCGATGAAATTTGCTTGCGTATTATTAAAGATATTGAAAACAAGGATATTGAAAAAATAATGCGTATTTAGTTTTTTTGTTTAATACATTTAAAAATCACTTCAAGCGTTTTTTTCAAAATAAAAAACAAAACTTTTAATAAATCGGTTTTTTTTACATTTTTTTGAATATAAATTTTTATTATTTTTTTTCTTTACGTAAATTTAATTTTTAAATAATTACGTTTTAATAAAGAAAAATAAAAATGTGATAGCCGCAAGGCTTTTTCAATAAAAACTTTTTTGCGCTTCATTTTTAAGCATTGAAAGACTACAAAAAAACAAGCTAAAAGCAGATAACCCAAATATTATGAAACAATTATACTTTGGCGATTGCCTTGATGTATTAAAAGATTTGCACAGACAATACCCAAAAGGGTTAATTGACTTGGTCTATATCGACCCACCTTTTAACTCGAAAAGGGATTATTCTGTTATTTTCGAAGATATAGAAATGACGGATGTGAAGTCGCAAAAGCAAGCATTTGCCGAT
>JAAYJM010000016.1 GCA_012522895.1 Ignavibacteria bacterium | reverse complement strand
GTGCAAATGTAAATTCTATTGAAAATTTCTAAAAAAACAATTAATTTGCTAAATTATTTAAAACAAATTTTGTATTTGTTTCAAAATTAAGCATTTTTTTTTATTTTATAAAATTTTGATAAACATAAAGAGAGAGTCAAATGGAATTACAATGGTATAAATGCCGAGGCGGAGTTTGGTGCGAGTTAAATAAAATTGATTTAAGCTCAAATGCCCTAAAAGAGCTAACCGGAGTTTATATTTTATGGACGGGACAAATATCTTCGAAAAGAACAATAATTAAAGTCGGAAGCGGCAAAATTACAGATGAATTGCTGAAAAACAAGCGCGACCTTGCGATGATGGCTTTTTTCCATCTTGGGCTTTACGTTACATGGGCTGAAGTCCCTGCTTTGAAAAGGAGAAATGTCCAATATTATTTAACAAGTGTTTTACAGCCCAAATTTGAAGAAAAGGTGCCTGATCTGAATCCGATTCAAGTCAATTTACCTTGGTAAAATAGTTTCACCAATAGTTCAAGCGATAAAAAGCAAAGCTTGTTTGAAGGCAAGACTAATGTTTTATTGAAAAGAAATTTTTATAGAAAAGAGCTTTCTCTTGAATGAACAAAATATTTTATGAGCATAGAAATAATAGGTTATAAATTTTTTAATTTGCCAAGAACTGAACAAAAAGCTGCATTAGAAGCAATTATCTTTGCCGCAGAAGAGCCTATAAGCTTTAAAATTCTTTTTAGTGTTCTTGTTGTTGGCGAAAAATTAAAATCGTCAAAAATTGAAAAAGAAGACATAAGCAATATTGAAACTGATGAAACAAAGGCAAGACAACAGGAGTATGAAGAGTTTTTTCGTGAAATAATTGATGAGATTAACAGCGAGCTAATTAATTCAAATAGGCCCTTTCGTATTGTTGAAATAGCAGGAGGGCTTCAATATGCCACCCGCCCCGAATATGGCGCCTATATAGAAAAGCTATACAGCAGTAAAATTAAAAGAAGGCTAAGCCAAGCTTCGATAGAAGCTCTTTCCATAATTGCCTATAAGCAGCCTATTACAAAGCCAGAAATTGAGCGAATAAGGGGGGTAAACTCCTCAGAAATAATTAATTCCCTTGTAGAAAGAAATCTTGTTGAAACGGCTGGAAGAAAAGACGTTCTTGGCAAACCGCTACTTTATAAAACAACAGATGCTTTTCTTAAAGTATTCGGTTTGCAAACGCTTTCGGATTTACCAAAATTAAAAGATTTTGACGATATTGATTTAAGTTAAGATTCGCTATCCTCGTTTGCCTCGGGCAGGACAAAGCGTAATTTATCGTCAAAAATTTCTTGCATCGCTATAAAAGTTGGTTTGCGGCGCTTATCAAATTCCCTGCTAATTCTAATTTGGTCAAAATTTGTAGAATCGCTATCGCTTGTATTTACAATAATATCGGACATTCTTTCTTGAAGCTCCATTTTCAATAAATCATTTATCTGTCTGGAACGCTTGCCCATAGCCACTATTGATTGGTATATAAGACCTTTGTCCGATTCTTTCATACGAACAAGGACAGGGTTTAATTTATAATTATCCAAATTAACCTCAATAAAAAACACAAAATTATAAAACGTTTAGCAAACAAAAAAATTGTTTCTAATTATTTGACCTCTCTAATTCATATCTTTTAAACTCTCAAACAAAATCGCAATTTAATTTTAAAATGATCTAAAGTTCTTTTTTCAAGAAATTGCACAATATTCTCACAAAATTTAAAAAAAGTATTAATAAACCAGTAATTCTAAAGTTTCTTTTTTTTATGTCGAAATTGACTTCAGCTTACTACAACTAGCTCACTTAAGTTAAGACTTAGGTAATAAAGCTATGTATAAATAAATAATTGGAGTCAATATGAAAAGATATTCCAAAATTTGTGTGCTTCTTATTATTGGAATTTTGCTGTTCCAAAACCTAAGAAGCCAAGAAAAGCTGATTAATCCAATAAACAGCTCGATTGAGTTCATTGAGAACAAAGGGCAGATTTATGACAGCAATGGCAAAGAAATAAAGGACATTCTTTTTGTTTCGAAAAATAGCGAGTATCCATTTTACCTTCGTAAAAACGGAATAAGTTTTATTTTAACAAGCACTCAGGCTGAGCTATCAGAAACAAGTTATAGAATGGACCTTGATTTCGAAGGAATTAATAAAAATTTGAAAGTCCTTCCAAAGAAAAAATTGAAGCACTACTATAATTATTATAAGAATTTCAATAAAAACGGAATAAGGAACGTAGCGGCGTATCAAGAAATTGCCTTAGAAAATATTTATAAGGGAATAGACTTTGTTATTTATGAAAATTCAAGTAAGCAGCTCGAATACGATTTTATTGTCAAAGCCAATAGCGATCCGAAAGCTATCCGGTTTAGTTTAAAAACCGATGATAAAATTGAACTCAGCAGCGATGGTAAGCTTTTAATAAAAAATGAGCTTGGGACAATAGAAAAATTTGTTCCCTATTCATATCAATTTGTGAATGGACAAAAAACAAAGGTCAACTCTCATTATAAAATTGAAGGCAATAACATTAGCTTTGAGCTTGGGGAATATGATAAATCTGCTCCCTTGATAATTGACCCAGTTATGAGAGCTTGGGGAACTTATCTCGGCGGCAGTTTGAACGATCTCGCTAACGATCTTGGGGTTGACGGCAATAACAATATTTACGTTACTGGTAAAACAAGAAGCATTTCCTTCATTTCTACCCCCGGTGCTTATCAAACTACTTTAGCTGGAAATTGGGATTATGACTGCTTTATCGCAAAATATAATGAAAATGGCACGCTTGAATGGGCAACCTATTTTGGAGGCAATAGCTTTGACGAAGCAAAGCGAATTGCGGTGAAGCCAAATGGAGATTTTTACATTACAGGCATAACTCACGGAAATTTTGAGAATGTATTCGCAACCCAAGGCACTCATCAACAGTTCAATAATGGTGGAATTTTACCCACCAACCCCGGCTATGATGCTTTTTTAACTAAATTCAATACAAATGGAGAGCGAGTTTGGTCAACTTATTATGGTGGAACGGGATACGATTATGGGAATTCAATCGCAATAGCTGAAGATGGAATAATTTACTTTGCCGGTTTAACGCAAAGCACTCAAAACATTGCAAGCACTGGCGCCTTTAAAACAAGTTATTCTGGCGGCAATGACGTTTTTCTTGCTAAAATGGACGACCAGGGGCAAAGAATTTGGGGAACTTATTTCGGCAGCTCAGGGAACGACAGCTTGGGCGGAATAGCTTACTACGAAAACAACATTTATTTAGCTGGTGGGACTACAAGTTCAAGCGGAATAACAAGCTATGGCTGTTGGCTCTATAACCATCAAGGTGGAATGGATGTTTTTATTTCAAAATTTAACGAAAACGGACAGCAACTGTGGTCAACTTACTATGGTAGCTCAGAATATGACCTTGCGACAGATATTTCCGTCTCAAGCGCGGGAGACATAATTATTGCTGGAACCACAGCAAGCAACAGAAATATAACAACTACAAATAGCTCTCAAAGCAGCATTGGAGGTGGACGAGACGGCTTTATCGCTCGTTTCAGTCAAGGTGGCAATAGAGTTTGGGCAAGCTATCTTGGGGGAAGCCAAAATGATGGCGTAAAAAGAATTGCGGTTGACAATAATAATGGTTTTGCTGTTACTGGGGAAACATTTAGCAACTCGGCTTTTGCAAGCGCAAACTCGCATCAAGTGGCAAATGGAGGTGGAAGCGATGCTTTTATCACTCATTATAGAGCAGATGGAGTAAAAGATTGGAGTAGCTTTTTCGGTGGAGAAAATGATGACCTTGGCTTAGGCATTGCTTTTGATAGTCAACAAAATTATATTATAGCCGGCTCTACATTTAGCACAAACGACATTGCAAGCGAGGAAGCGCAACAGGAAATAAACCGTGGCGCGGGAGACGCCTTCATCGCAAAGTTTTTTCAATCATATTCAAATACCATCAGCAGCAATCCATTTTCCGGTTCTTACTGCGCAGGAGCAAGCTTCAATATAAGTTTTACGGTGAATGAGCCATTTTTCACTGGGAACGTTTTTACTGCTCAGCTTTCTGATGCAAATGGAAGCTTTGCAAGTCCAGTAAATATTGGCACATTAAATAGCGTAAACTCAGGCTCAATTTCAGTCATAATCCCACAGAACACAGGATCTGGCACAGCTTATAGAATTAGAGTAGTAGGCTCAAATCCTTATACAGTAGGCTCAAATAATGGAAGCAATTTATCAATTCAACAAAAGCCAGTTCCAATAATCTTGGGTGATACAGCTGTAAGATGCTTAAAATACTACATTTACCATAGCGAAAACAAAAACCCAAACTACAGCTATCGCTGGAGCTTAATCGGAGGACGCATTGAAGGCAGCGATACATTAGACAGCGTTAAAGTTGCCTGGGATTGCGTAACGAACGGGACTATAAAGCTTGTTGTAACAAACTTGAATGCCTGCTCAGATAGCACTACTCTTGCAGTCGGCATTACAAACCTTTCTGCTCCAGATATTTATGGAAATTCTCTTGTCTTCACGCATTCAACTAATCAATACCGCACAGACTCAACGGAAAACTTTAATTTCCTTTGGTCAGCAATAGGCGGGGTGATTCGAGGAGCAAACAATTTAAAAACTGTCTCTATTGAGTGGGGAGATATTGGAGCGGGCATATTGAATCTAAAAAGAACTAATGACTTAGGACTTTCAGATTCAGCCACTTTCAACGTAAAAATATCAGATTTTGATTTTCAATTTCCAACAAGTCCGAACGAAAAACTGCTTCTTTGCAATGAAAACGAGATTAAATGGGCTGCCGATAATCTTGATTCCTTAATTTTCAGCTATTCTTATAATAATGGCTTATCCTTCGTAATTGTTGATACTATTAGTGCAAGCGATGGCTCTTTCCTCTGGTTTGCTCCAAGCGTTAGTAATATTGATTATATTATACTAAAAATGGCTGATAGCAAAAAGCCAGAGCAGTTTTATAAAATCCAAAATGTTGGATTTATTAGCCCTATAATATCTCTTTATAAACCAACTAATTTTGAATATATAAGAGCAAATTCTACTTATACAATTAAATGGAGCGCAAAGAACTGCGATTCGATTGATATTTGGTATAGAAGTAATTATGCAAATCCTTGGGAGTATGTAGCGACTGTTTCAGCTCAGGACAGCGTGTATGATTGGAGTGTTCCCGCTCTTACAAGCAATGGCTATCAAATAAAGCTGAGTGTTGCCGATGATTGTTATCAAGTAGTTAGCAACACATTCAGAATTAGCTCAAAATTTGTAGAGATGCTTTTCCCTGCCAATGGCGAGCAGTTAGGACTTTGCCGCTTTCCATACACATTGAAATTTGCTACAAACTCAGTTTCTGCCGTCAATTTATTTATAAAAAAAGAGAGCGAAGTAAATTGGACGGAAATAGCTCATAGTATTGCAGCTGGAACCGGAACTTTTGAATGGGAATGGAACACCCCTCCCGACCTTGGTTTTTATTTAATGAAAATCGAAGACGCAAACGACACAGACTTTTTCAGCATAACAGAAAAAAGCTTTGAAGTAACAGACGCTTGTGTGAATTTGCTTTCTCCGAATGGAGGAGAAATTTGGGAAATTGGCTCCAGTCAAAACATAGTTTGGCAAAGCACTGCAGTCTCGCTGCTTAAGCTCGAATACAGTGCCGACAACGAACATTGGATTCTAATTGCCGATTCAGTGCCAGCTGAGCCTAATAATTATACTTGGGAAATACCAGCAAAGCCAAGCGAAACAGTTAAAGTTAGAATAAGCGTAACAGGCAAACCGTATATTAACGACAGATCTGCTGCTACGTTAAAAATTCACGGCATTCGATTAAATCAACCAAATGGAAATGAATCCTTTTTAATTGGAAGTCAAGTAAATATAAACTGGGATTGCGCTGGAATAGACAGAATAAAAATTCAGTTTTCCTCTGATAATGGCTTAAATTGGACTGTGCTTTCAGCAACTTATCCCGCAAGCAGTAAATCTTTTGCCTGGACAGTGCCAAACAGTCCATCGAATCAATGCTTAATCAAGGTTACAGATATTGTAAAATCCAATTTAACAGATAAAAGCGACACTACATTTAAAATTTCGGGTCTGGTGCTAAGTTCTCCAATTGGTGGCGAGCGACTGCTTGCCGCAACTACTCAGCAAATAAAATGGAACTCAAACCAGGTGAGTAACGTGAAAATTCAATATTCAACAGACGCCGGATTAAGCTGGATTACAATTATTTCAAGCACGCCAGCAGTTCCCGGGGTTTATGATTGGAATGTTCCAAAAACCATTTCTTATCAATGTAAAGTAAAAATAAGCGACATTAGCGATTCTAATAACTACGACATTAGCCCCAATGTTTTCAGAATAACTGGAAACGGTATCATTTTGAACTATCCAAAAGGCAAAGAAATATTTTTGATTGGCGAAGAAGTAGAAATCAAGTGGAATAGCATAAACATATTAAACGTTCTGCTTGAATACTCAATAGACGCTGGAAACACATGGCACACAATTACATCAAATTTGCCAGCAGAAGAATTTTCCTACATTTGGACAGTGCCAAACAGTCCAAGCACAGAAGGAATAATTAGGATTTCCGATATGGACAACAGCACAATTACAGATGAAAACAGCACTTTCTTTAGAATAAAAGGTGATGTTTACCCGCCACCAAGCAATTGGAATTTCACAAGTGAAACTGGCTACAATGCAATCATTATCACAAATGAATCAAGTTATATTGACATTGCTGGACGCGAAATTTTGCCCGGCGATGCTATCGGAGCCTTTTTTCCATCGGGAACAAGTATGATTTGCGCTGGATATTCAATTTGGGACGGCAGCAACTTTTCTCTTACTGCTTGGGGCAACAACCCAAGAACAGCAGTGAAAGACGGTTTTAACGTAAATGAAAAATATAATATCCGTATATGGGACGGACAAGAAGGCAAGGAACATCCAGCAGACCCAGTATTTAGCTCGCCGCCAGAAGGAAGCACCGGGCCTGCCGATGAATACCACCACGATAATATTAGCATAATTAATGACGTTCGCTCCTCTGCGTTTTTAAGAGCTGCGATGAAAGGCGGAGCTTATCGTATGTATTCCTCTAACTTGAAGCCAGTTTCTATGTCCATTGTTGATCTGCTTTCTGCTGTTGCGTCTAATCTTGATATTGTTAAAGATGACGAAGCAAACGTTTATTTACCAAATCCTTACACAAATACAATTGGCGAGTGGGATGTAAAAAAAGGCTATCAAATCAATATGCTTGCCGATGATTCTTTGATTATTCGCGGCTATAGAGTTATTCCTTCCGAACATCAAAGGGAGCTTCAAGCTTTAAAATGGTATATTGTGTCTTATTTGCCTTATGGCAAGATGTATATTGAGGACGCTCTTCAGTCAATAAATTATAATTTAATTGCAGTTAAAAATTCTGACGGACAAGTTTATTATCCTCAATTCAATATTAACAAAATTGAAACAATGAACCCTGGCGAGGGCTATAAGCTCATAGTTCGTGAAGATGCGACTCTGCTTTATCCTTCGGGTCCCCTTATTTTCGCTCCAAATCAAATTGAAGAAAAAGGCGAAGCCCCTCTAATGCTAATAACCTCAGAAAAGTATAGTCCGCTCTATGAACTTACGGATAATAACGCTATATTAATCGTTGAATCAAGTGATTTGCAAAATGGAGATGAAATAGCAGTTTTAAATATGGAAAATCAAATTGTGGGCGCCGCTGTCTTTGAAGACGCAAGAGCAGCAATCACAATTTGGGGAGATGACAAATCCACTAGATCGGTCATTGAAGGCGCAAAAGAATCTGAAATATTGAAGTTGAAAGTATGGAGAGCAGAAGACAATAAAGAATATATGCTAAAAATAGAAAGCGTAGTAGATTTAATTGCATCTAAAACAATTTCCAATCTTGTTTTTTATCAAGATGCTCTTTTACTTGCTCAGGTTAGTATAGATGGACTTTCTTCAATTTCAGACCTTGCAAGCGCTGAAACTAAACTATACAATCAGCCTAACCCATTCAAAGAGCAAACAGATATTATTTTCTTTATGGACAAAGAAACCTTTGCTACTATTGAAATTTATAACGAAATGGGAATTAAAATGGCTACAGTTTTTGAAGGAATTGCCAAATCTGGTGCGAACAAAATTACTTTTAGCGGGCAAGACCTTGCAAATGGAGTTTATTATTGCAAGCTAAAAAGCGCTTCCAATCAATTTGTGCATAAATTACTTATAATTAAGTAAAGTATGAATTGACAATGATTTAGTTAATCAAACAACAGAAAATCCCCCTTGCCATTTGTAAGGGGGATTTTTAATTTAAAAATATTTTCAATTTTAAAATATTTTCAGTATTAAGAGCTTTCCAATACATAAACTCTTCACTGCATTCAGAGCAAGTGTTACTCCATTTACCTCATTATAAATGAAATACTTATGAACAGTATTCACTTATAAATGCTCAAGTTTCAATGCTCTGTTTTGTATACATTTTTTTTAAATTCAATAGCGTAATCAACATAATGGTCGGCGTTAAGTTTAATTCTGTCAATTTCTTCTGGCTTTAAATCTCTAATAATTTTTGCCGGAACACCAGCCATAAGCACGCCCTCAGGCACTTCAAAACCTTCTTTGACTAAAGCGCCAGCTGCGACAATGGAATTAGAGCGAATTAAAGAGCCATCAAGAATGATGGCGCCAATGCCGAGCAGAATATTATCTTCCAAAACAGCTCCGTGCAGTGCAACCGAATGAGCAACAGAGACTCCATTTCCTACGATTAAAGGAAATTTTTCCTTTGTAACGTGGAGCATAGAAATATCTTGAATATTGGTTCTTTCTCCAATTCTAATATAATTAACATCTCCTCTAATGACGCTATTATACCAGACGGAGCAGTCCTTGCCTATTTCAACATCTCCGATAATTCTCACTCCATCGCAGAGCAAAACGGATTTATCTATTTTTGGATATATATTTTTATATGGCAAAATTGTAATACTCATTTTTTCCTCAAAAAATTAAACATTATGCAAAAAATTCTTAGATATCTTGATTAAATTCAACTTTACTTTGCAGTATTATTTCATCAAATATTTGATAGACATCTGGTTTTTTATTCAGTTCAAAGGTTCTTATTTCTTTTTCTAATTTTTCCCCTTTAAACTCTTTTGCTAATTGCAATCGTCTTAGCCCAATTTTTATGTATTCTTCTTGAAGCTCAATACCAATAGATTTTCTTTTTAACAG
This sequence comes from Ignavibacteria bacterium, assembly GCA_012522895.1. Classification (GTDB taxonomy): domain Bacteria; phylum Bacteroidota; class Ignavibacteria; order Kapaibacteriales; family UBA2268; genus JAAYJM01. Next base: position 16,706 of record JAAYJM010000016.1, on the reverse strand, counting down.
CTTAGCTACAAAGCTTGTTGTAAAAGTGCCAGCAAAAGGGTCTAAAACTGAGTCGCCTTCGTTCGAGCTTGCTTTGATGATTCTTTCAAGCAGTGCTATTGGCTTTTGGCTTGGATGGTTTTCATATTCTGGCATTCTATACCTAACACGAGGGAACTCCCAGACGTTTCCGGGGACTTTTTTGCTATTATATACTGTTGGCTTTGGTTTTCGATAATCAATAAGTTTTCGTTTAGCTCCTGTTTTAGCTTCTATTAAAATTTCATTAGCGTTAAAAGTATAGTTGTTTTTGTTTTTTACGCAAAATAAAATTGGCTCATATAAAGAGCCGAAATATTTTTTTGCTTGAACGCCTGAGCTGTCATAATGCCACACTATTCGAGATAAAATGTGGAGTCTTTTGCTAAGAAAAATATCAAAATAAGGCATAAATTGAGTAGCAGCCATTAGGTAGAAACTTCCGCTCGTTTTCAGTTTCTTCACGCACAAGTCAAGCCAATCATAACACCATTTTAAATAATCTTCGTCAGTTTCCCATTTGTCCTTATTTCCATTAAAGTTTTTTCCTATGTTATAGGGCGGATCTGCAAAAATTAAGTCAATAGAATTGTTTTCGAGACTTTTCAATACTTCTATGCTATCTCCGCATATTATTTTATGCTCACCGTCGCCAAAGTATTCCATTTGATTTTTTTCCATAAATTATTTGGAAATGAAGTTTTATATGATAATTTATAAAAAAATTAAACATTATGCAAAAATAAGAAAATTTTTTATGGCACCCTTCTAAAAACTGTATAGCTTAAAACTATCTCAATTATAATAAGAATAGCAGCAAGCATTGCAAGTGGAAGAAATTCGTCTCTATATTGACTGAAAACAAGCTCATCTATTGCGGTTTTTTCCATTTTATCTATTTCTTCGTAAATTTCCTTTAAGCCCTTATTATTTGTTGCGCGGTAATATTTTCCGCCAGTCATTCCAGAAATTTCACGCAGCATATCCTCGTCAATTTTTACTTCGATGTTTTGATATTGAGTGCCAAAAGGAGTTTTAAAAGGAAAAGGCGCCATTCCTCGAGTTCCAACGCCAATAGAATACACTTTCATTTTGAATGACTTAGCAATTTCCGCCGCTGTAATCGGTGCGATATACCCGGTGTTGTTAACTCCGTCAGTAATTAGAATTATTACTTTGCTTTTTGCTGTGCTGCTTAAAAGGCGATTCACTGCTGTTGCAAGCCCAAGCCCAATTGCAGTGCCGTCCTCGATCATATTTGTTTTTATATCTTTAAAAAGATTTTTCAAAGTGCTGTGGTCTGTTGTAAGCGGGCATTGAGTAAAACTTTCTGCGGCAAAAACTACAAGTCCAATTCTATCATTTGGTCGGCTGTCAATGAACTCAATGGCAGTTTTTTTCGCCGCCTCTACTCTATTTGGCTTGAAATCCATTGCCTCCATTGAAGTAGAAATGTCGAAAGCAATTACAATATCAATCCCTTCGGTTTTTACTTCTTTATGGCTTAAAGTGGATTGGGGACGAGCTAAAATTATGACTATAGTAGAAATAAGCAAAATCCTGAGTGCAAAAAGCGAGTGTCTTAAAATCTGTTTTGCAGAAATTTTTGTTTGGATAAGCGGCTCTAATATCGAAACTTGCAGTTTTGGTTTTTGCTTTTTTTCTTTTAGCACATACCAAGCAATTAAAAACGGAATAATGATAAACAAGTAAAAATATTGTGGCGATACGAAAATTACATTTTTCATTTACTAATCTCCTTTTTCATTTTCTTCTTGCTGCGTTTTTAATTCATTTGCAATATTTTCAACAATTTGAAAGGCATCGGAAAGGCAGCGGCTGTTTTCATCTGGCAAAGGAATGGATTTTGCAAATTTCACCAAATCCGCAGTTCTTAAAATAAATTCGATTAAGCCAATGTTATTGCGGGCAGTTACTCCGCTTTCTATTGCGTTTAAAATTTCATCTGTCGTCATTTCAAGTGCAGAAAAGCCGAGTTGTCTTTCTAAATATAATCTTAATATATCGGTCAACCTTGTATAATATTGCTTAACAAAGCCCGATTGCCAAAGTTTTTCTTTTTCCAACTTTTCAAGTTCAGAGCGGGCAAAAACATCTGCTGGAATTTTCGGGTCGTATTTATATTTCGGCTTTGCAGGTCGCCGTTTATACTTTTTCAAATAATACCAAGCTGCAAGGAATATTAAAAGGATTACGATTGCTGTGATTATATAGCCAATATATTCATCTAAAGTAATCGGCTCCTCCAATGGTTCTTTTATATCTTTTATTGCCTTTGAGGTATCGACTTCAACTGTGCGAAAATGAAGGACAATGCTATCGCTTGCAACTGGAAAAAGACTATTAAAGCCGGGCTTTTCATACATAAAAACGAAAGGAGGAATGGTATAAGAGCCACTATCGAAAGAGCTTATCTCCAACTTTTGCAAAAAGCAATATTTATTATTTTCAATTACTGTATCAATAGGCGATTTTTCCAATATTTCGACCGCGCCAATCGAATCCGGGATAGCTGGAAAGACAAGATTAATTTTTTTATTGCATTCAATTTCTAAAAGCAATTTTATTCTATCGCCGATCAAAACATTGTTAGTGTCTATTGTTAGCTTTGGGATAGCAATAATATCCTGAGATTGCAGTTTTACGCAGCAAAAAATTATTAATAAAAGTGAAATTTTAAATGTATTTTTCATATTATTTTAACGAAAATGATACAGATTAAATTTATAAAAACTTTCAAATTTAAAAAAATTCAGTTTAAAAGACAAATCTACTATTTCAAAAAATCCTTTAAGCTTCTATAAAAAAGCTCTAAAGGCAAGCCAACTATGTTATAATAGCAGCCATTTATATGAGAAACAAAAACGCTCCCAAAATCATCTTGGATCCCATATCCTCCCGCTTTATCGAAAGGCGAGCCAGTTTCTATATAAGCCCAAATTTCCTTTTCATCAAGCTCTCTAAAAGTAACCGCTGTTTTTTGAAATGTTTTAAATTTTTTCTTTTTGTAAGTATTGATGAAGCATAAGCCGGTATAGACGTAATGCGTGTTTCCACTTAAATTGCTCAGCATTGCAAATGCCTCTTCCCTGCTTTGTGGCTTATTGATTATTCTATTTTCTAAAACGACAATAGTGTCGGCGCCAAAAATAATGGCTGGGAAAGTTATTCTATTTGCAACGTCTTCCGTTTTCTGTTCTGAAAGCAAAGTAACGTATTCCTCTGGGATTAGCTCAGTATTTTCAAATATTGTCTCTTTGATTTCTGAGGGAATGACTGTGAAAATCAAGCCTAACTGCTTTAAAAGTAAACTTCTTCGAGGCGATTTTGATGCTAAAATAAAAGGTAAATTTAACCCTAAAAGCTCGGAAATCTTTATTCTATCCATAAACTATATTTCAAAATTAAACTATGCAATTTTAAGAAAAATTTGCTAAATTGTAACAATATATTAATTGTATATTTTAAAGTTCAAAAATATAAAAAAATGGACAAACTTGTTATTGAAGGTGGACAAAAAGTTTGCGGAAGCCTTAAAATTTCTGGAGCAAAAAACGGCTGCCTTGCTATGATGCCAGCAAGCATACTTGCACCCGGCACTTATCATTTTAAAAACACTCCAAATTTGACAGACGTTTGGACGATGTCCCGCTTGCTCGGTTCAATCGGAATTTTTTGCGAGCTTAACGATGATGAGCTTTTCGTGGATTCTCGCAATATAAATAAATTTGAAGCTCCTTACGAACATGTGAAGAAAATGCGTGCTTCTTTTTACGTTTTGGGACCGCTACTTGCGCGCTGGGGACAAGCAAAAGTGTCTTTGCCTGGCGGCTGTGCTTGGGGACCGCGTCCAGTCGATTTGCATTTGAAAGGCTTGGAAAAGTTGGGCGCAAAAATTGAGCTTGAAGCTGGCTATGTTCTTGCAAAAGCTGATAAGCTGCAAGGGAATCGCTTTCATTTTGACAGTCCAAGCGTGGGAGCAACAGGCAATTTACTTATGGCTGCCACACTTGCAAAAGGCACTACTCAAATTTCAAACGCCGCAATGGAGCCAGAAATTACCGCCCTTGCTCGAATGCTTGTAAAAATGGGTGCAAAAATTGATGGAATTGGCACCTCGATCATAGAGATTGAAGGCGTAGATTCTTTGCAAGCTGTCGAAGAAAGCATTATCCCCGATAGAATTGAAGCTGGAACTTACTTAATCGCAGCTGCTATTACGCAAGGCAAAATTGAAATTACAAACGTAAATCCATATCACATTGCAACCGTCATAGATAAATTAGAAGAAGCTGGCTGCGAGATTGACGTTAGCAACGATAGAGTTACATTAGAAATGAACGATTTTCCAAAGCCAGTAGATATTACAACCTCCGTTTATCCCGGAATGCCGACTGATTTGCAAGCTCAATGGATTTCGTTTATGCTCCAAGCAAAGGGGACGTCAAAAATCACAGAAACTATTTATAAAGATAGATTTAAACATATTCCGGAATTAGCCCGCCTTGGAGCTGATGTTGAATTAGCTGATAACGTTGCGATTGTCAATGGTGGGAAGCGGCTTACCGGTGCTGTGGTTATGTCCTCAGATCTAAGAGCAAGTGCCTCGCTTGTCCTTGCAGCTTTAGTTTGCGAAGGAAAAACGGAAATACTGCGTATTTATCATCTTGACCGCGGTTATGAAAAAATTGATAAGAAATTTGAAGCGCTGGGTGTTTCTGTGAAAAGAGTGAAAACGGAATTAATTTAGTATTCTTTAAAAAAACTTAAATCTCCTTCCCAAGTTCAATTTGGGAAGGAGATAAAACAAGCTATTCAGCTAAACATTTTTCTAATGCCTCAACAAGAATATCCACTTCTTTTTCACTTATAATAAGTGGCGGAACAAGACGCAACACCTTGCCAGAAGCGGCATTTGTAAGAATCTTATGCTTTTCAAGTAAAGAATTTACAAGCTTTGCCGCATCAAAACTTAAAAACAGCCCTTGCATAAGCCCTTTCCCACGCACTTCCAAAACCTTGTCGCTATGCTTCTTTTGCAAATCGATGAGCTTGCTTTTTAAATAATCACCAATCTTATTGACATTCTCTAAAACGCCGTCTTCTAAAGCATTGATTGTAGCAAGACCAGCAGCGCAAGCAACAGCATTCCCACCTAATGTAGTGCCGTGCATAGTTCTTTCCCATACATTAGCAAGATGCTCGCCAGCAAGGATTGCTCCAAGCGGAAGCCCGCCTCCCAAGGCTTTTGATAAAGTCATAATATCGGGAGTAAAGTCAAAATGCTGAAATGCAAAGAATTTACCTGTCCGACCAATGCCCGTTTGAATTTCATCGGCAACGACAAGGAAATTGTATTTTTTCTTCAGTTCCTTAACCGACTGAATAAACTCCTCACTTACACTTGAAATACCGCCCTCGCCCTGAATATATTCAAAGAAAATCGCAGCAGTCCCATCGGAAATATGCTTTTTCAACTCATCAGGATTATTATACTCAATTATTTTGCTATTTTCAATAAAAGGGCCCATTTTATCTTTGTAAACGGGCTTATCCATAATTGACAAGGCGCCAAGTGTTCTGCCGTGAAAACCACCTGAAAACGCAATGATTTCATTTTTTTTATATGCACTTCCCCAGCGGCGAGCTAATTTTATTGCCCCTTCTATTGCTTCTGTCCCAGAATTTGAAAAGAAAACTCGAGAAAGTCCGCTTTTTTCACATAGCTTTTCTGCAAGCTCAATTTGGACATCTTGATAAAAGTAATTGGAAAGGTGCATATATTTATGCACTTGCTCTTCTATTGCGGCAATGATTTTTGGGTGCGCGTAACCCATTGAATTTACGGCAATACCAGCAAGGAAATCTAAATATTTACTTCCGTCCTTGTCGAAAATATAGCAGCCCTCTGCTTTTTCCACAACGATTGGAAAACGCTTATAAGTTTGAAAGATTGATTTTTGCTCTTTTTGAATTAATTCTGCTCTCATACTAAACCTTATAAAACTGAATGAATAACTGTAGTAACCACGCCCCAGACCTCAAATTCCATATCTATAGTAATTTCAATGGGTTTGTAATTTGTGTTTTCTGGGTAAAGCGTTATTTTATTATTTTTCTTTGAAAGGCGTTTCACAGTAAGCTCGCCATTGACCACAGCAATAACGACACTGCCGTGCTTGGGATTGATTGACCTATCTACTATCAAAGTATCGCCAGAATAAATGCCAGCTCCCTCCATTGAATTGCCCGTTACACGCACAAAAAAAGTCGCAGTAGGGTTTTTGATTAAATGCTCGTTCAAATCCAACTTCCCTTCTACGTAGTCTTCTGCTGGCGAGGGAAAGCCCGCTGAAACAGATTCGAGATAAATTGGAAGCTCATATTGGACAAGCATTTCGGGTGCAAGCAATTCCTTAACTAAAACCTTTCCTTCTTGCAAGTCCTGACGCGTATTTTGATAGACCAACTTATATAATGCTTTATTTGTCATTGTTATAAAAAGAATATCTAAACTTCTTTTACAAAATTACAAATATTTCCGAACAAAAGGGCGCAATAATTGAGTTGCGCTAGGGTTGTTACGCAGATATGCCACAGTTGGGAAAGTGTGGCAGATCTTTTACTTCCACTCCTTCCCAAGTTGAACTTGGGAAGGTAATTTTTTTTAAAGCTGTGCTTTAGTTAGGAGATGTGGCACATCTTTTTATTTCTACAATTTCCAATTTATCCTACAAGGGGTTATATTATTTATTTCGTTTTTATAATCTAATCCCTGGCGGGATAATTTGGGTTTGGCAGTTGTTTTTTCTACAATAATTTAATTCCTACGGAATATTTTTCATTCAAAATATCTTTTCCACCCCCTGCCCCCGCCAGCGGGGGACATAGAACTGTCCTGTGTTTTCTCCTCCAAAGATCTGCCACACCTCAAATGTGGAGTCAAATAGGAATTTATTTTGAGATGATAAAGGTTTTTACACTTTTTTCTGAATTTGAGGATAGGATGCAGTAATAAAAACCGGGCGGAAGTCCAAGATATGAATGCTCAATAATATATTGTCCTTCGCTTTTATAAGCGTTAAACACTTCTTTAACTTTTTCCGCAAATATGTTATAAATTGCAATTTGGACGCTTGAACTTTCATTTAAAACATATTCAATATTAATTTTGTCTATTGCTGGGTTTGGATATACTCTTTTCAAAATATTGGCTGGTTTGGAAATCGGACTAACTTTTAAATCTAAACCACAAACAGAATCAAGAGTAAATAAGCCATTTTGCTTTTCGATATTTAGCACATTTGAGCAAATACCATCGCCTACCTTTGGGTTTGCAAATGAAATTGGAGTAGAAATATTTTCTCCAAGATAGCTATGGAATTTCAAGATAATCAGAGTATCGTTCGGAAGAAAATAAGTAGTGTAAGGCACTGAAATTGATATACTTAAGCGTCCTTCGTCAGCAAGTTGCTGTATAGCAATGTGATCAGCGACTTCTGAAGCAGTTTCAAAATTTTGAAAAGCATAATAGCTTAAAAGCGTTTTATCGAAACTTAAAGTATCAGAAAAATTTCTACCATAGCGCAGGTTACTATTTTTCACGATGATTGGGAAGGAAATAGCAGTGCCGGGCTTTGCTCTTATATCCCTCGGCAAGGAAAGCTCTGCAAGAACAAGCGGCACTCCAGTGGCTTTTAAAGGTAGCATTATCTTATTGTTTGGATGGCTCGCATTTGTCGTTATTATGAGCTCTGCTCGCTCCTCGCCAATAGAATTTGACGTGAAATTTATATGTATCTGCCCCTGTTCGTTTGGTTTAACGAGGCTCGGGTACTCGACAATGCTAAATTTTGAAAATGGAGGCGATGGGTTGAGCGAAACAGTAAAAATTTTCAATTCCTCGTTTCCAAGGTTTGCTATTTGAATAATTGTGTCTCGCGAATTTGGACATTCTGGACTTAAAACTATGTTGCCAAAATCTATCGTGTCTTTAAGGATATTTACTCGAGGCTCGCTTGACTTTCCTTTTATATAAAAAGAGAAATACCTTTCCGTGCGTGGAATTCCGAAAATATTCCGCTGCCCAAGATCGCTTTCAATAGTGCATTTTGCAATGTATTCTCCAACTTCTGTCGGATTAAATTTAATTTTTAGAGTATCGAATTTATTTTGATACAGATGGCTGTTGTTTTCTAAAAAGGGCTTTGTTATGCTAAATGCAATTTCTTCGTTAGGACTTGAAATGCTTTCAATCCCTTGATTTAAATCTCCATAAGGCAAATTCCCTTCGTTTTTAATTAGCACAATTAATTCTTTAGATTCATTGGGTTTAATGTTCTCGAAAATAAGCGTGTCAGCTGAAAATTCGCCGCTTTGGTATTCTTGAATTCTTAATTTATGCTCAACTCCAATAGCTTTTATTTGAACAAAGCAAGAATCCTCAATAGCAATGGCTTCATTTTTTGATTTATAAAAGCATAAAAACAAGCAGCTATCTGCGTCAGTATCTTTAGGATAATAGTTGATTGTCCAAATAAAATTCCTTTTTGGCAATAAGTTTAAAGGCAGATTTGCTTCTTTTAATGAAAACTCAGATTGCTCTGCAACTGGACTTAACATCTTAAAATAAATAGAATTTATGTCTATTTCATAGTTAGAAAAATTTATAATATTCCAAGGAATTTTCAAGGTGTCGCTTGGGTTTTTGTAGACAGAGTCGCATTCAATAAATTCTTCATTCCCATCTACAAATTTTGTCGTTTTGCGTGCAATAAGTAAGAAAGTTCGTGAATAAACGATGTCGCTCTCTTTCACAGTGTCGGAAACAGTTTCGGGATTGAACAGTCCAAGTTTTAATTTAGCATATTTTTTTCCGGGCGGATAAACAGTAAGCAAGCTGCTTGCCTTGTATTTTATTGTTATGCTTTTTTCGGTGTTTGGTGCAATGTTTATCGGGAAATCTGTTTCAGGCGAAAATTCCTCAAATTCTTTTGCATAGTTTTCGTGCAAACCAATTACAAAAGAGGGAGCGTAGTCGATAATCCTTAAAGGCTGAGTGCCAGTGTTTTTTATAATAAACTTCGCGGATAAGGAGTCAGAAATAATGCACTTTCCAAAATCTACTGTGTCCGAATCGCTAATATCGCTATAAATAATGCAAGAGGGCTGAGCAAACAAACTGTATTCAGCTCGTATGCAGAAAAAAAGAAGGAAAATCAATATTTTTGAAGCGATATTTTTCATCAACAATCCGCTATTCATCGTCTTAATTTATAATAAAAATACACACTGAAACGATTTTTACTTTTTTTGGGCAATGCTGAAAAAATGCTTCCCTTGGCTACTTTGCTATAATAACAATCTCTGTTCTGCGATTCAATCTTTTCCCAAACTCAGTGCCATTGTCTGCAATGGGTCTTCTTTTTCCATAACCTTTTGTGCTAACTCTGTGAGCTGGAATGCCTTTTTGAATAAGGTATTGCTTTACGCTTTCAGCTCTCCTCAAAGAAAGTCTATCGTTAAGAGCGTGGCTACCCACATAATCTGTATGTCCTTCAATGAGAATAGAGATATTTGCCCTGCTCTTCATAAAATGTGCCAACACATCAAGCTCACCCACAGAATCCGCTACCGTGTATGAGTTTGTATCAAAGAGTAAGTTCTCAAGAATCAGCTTTCGTCCAAGTTCAACAATCGGAATCGTCTTTCTAACAAGGGTTCTACTATTTTCAGACAAAATAGCAATCTCAATCGAATCTGGAATCGTATACTCGCCCGTTCTATAAGTCAAGGCGTAAAGATTAGTTAATTGATTGGAAAAATTATCCAAAATAGATGCAAAAGGAAAATCAATGTCATAGAACATTCCACGTGTTTTTTCAGCTATAATCTTATAATTTGGTAAATTATTAGGAACTATAGTAAAGCAGCGAATGTCTTTATCCTGCAACACTCGAATAATTGTATTAGTAGTATAGCTGGTTTTTCCATCTCCTTGCTCACCCAGTTGGTGGTATGGAGCGTCTGTAATGAGGACCACAACCCTATTAGCAGCGTCTCTATATGCAACCTTTGACGCTCTTGCAAGTGCCTCAAGGGAGTTTTCTTTTTCATCGCCTCCCCCCCATGCTTTTACTGGACTAATCCATTCAAGGAACTCCATCACATCATTCGTTAAAGGAAACACCCTGTCTATAATATCGGAAAAAAGTATGAGACCAATTTGATAATCAATTCCTCTTTTTACAAGCGAGCTTGTGAAGCGGGAAATATTCTTCTTAATACCGTCAATCATAAATTGCATAGAGCCAGTTATATCTACAAGGAACATAAAGTCAACTGGCACTCTCTCGTTTATGCTGATTTTCTCAACGGATTGAACTCTACGCTCAATATTATTTTCAAGAACAGTCAAATTTCCAGCATACAAGGTATCTATGGGGTTGCCCATCACATTGCTTGCTTCAACTATAATTTTGATAAGCGGAAACTTTGTAATATCAGCGTTTCTAATCGTTAGTTTAATGTCGAGCATATCGGATTTCACACTTGCTTCTTGCAATAGCTCTCTTGCTTTTTGTGTGGACTCTTTGATTTCTACCTTTTCAACTTGTGAGTAAGTTTGGTAGTTTATGAAAAAAATAGATAAAATTAAAAATAGTTTTAATTTGCCTTTGATCATTGTAATTTTATTTTAATTTTACAAAATAAAAATACCCTCTAACAATCATTACAATCAATGCTAAATGCTAGAGGGTTAAAAAGAATGTGCATAAACTTATATGGTCAACCTTATTACGGGTGAAATCATAAAGAAGTTTTTAATTTCATGGGGTCTTGCACTTCTAAGTGGAGTCGAGTATTTGCTTTCAATATATAACCAATCGCCAAATAGCGGGAAGTATATCCTGCCAAGAAGCATTTGATTTGAATATTGAATGCTCGCACCGAAGGGCCAAGTAGCTTGATTGCGAAATTCTGCTTTTAAGAAAATCCAGTCTCCAAATTCGCTTGGCTTATATGTTTTTAAACCCTCAACGCCAGCATTTGTTATTATGGTGCTGTAAGAAGAATCAAAAACAGCCATCTCGGAAACCTCAGCGTAATTTAAACCGAGGTCAAATCTCAAATAATTTTCTGGATTTCTTTCGTTGAGCCACCAGTTATAGAACATTGTAATTTGTCCAGTTGCCCTTAAAAGAGGAGCTACTCCGTGTATATCAAATTGACCATATCTCGAGTTATTTGGTGAAAAATCAACGAAATCGCCAGGAGTTCGCATACTATATTTTGATTTTTCTATACCCTCATCTTTGATGCCTTTCATCGGAACTTCCAAATTCAAATGCACACCAGCTTCTGGTTTAAAAGGCATATTGACATCAAGTCCAGCGACAAGTTTTCCGCCTGGACCCATATTTAAGTGCCTATCGGTAATCCAACTCAAAGCACTGGCATCGTCATTAATACCGCTTGTTATGCGATATCCGGCACCAATGTATAAATTAATAAGGTATGGCAATCGACCTCTTGTTCTTGCATCTTTATTAGCATAAAGTGGTCTTTTAAGCAATGCTTTAGCCTCGCCTGCCTCCCAAAAATGATAGCCAATTTGGTCATTGCCGAGCTTATTAGAGAGCCAAAAACCGGAGTTGCCAATCTTCAAAGATTGCTCAAAAAGAGAAATAGTAATAGCATGAACAACATTGGTTGGCTCTAAATAGTTGACAATTGCTTGAGCTTGCGATGTTGTAACTGGAATTTCTGCTGGAATATCAACATAGCAGTAATCTCGTCCTCTGGGCGATCTTCCAAGGTATTCTCTTCTACCAGATAAAATATCGACAAGCTTAGTTGGAATGTAAGCTTCTATTTCAACTGAATTGAGATACGCATCTCCGCAGGAAATTTGCAATATTTCGCTATACTCTTCTTCATAGCTCTTAGGGGCAGATAAAATTTCTATTTGCTGCAAATTCAGCTCATCTTTGCCGAAGCCATAGAGAATAAAAGCTTGGTGAATTTGTATCTGAAGGTCTGTTTCGCAAACCTTCCACCTTGGGAAATAGCCTCTGATGTTTTCATCAATAGTAGTTAAACTATCGACTAAACTATCGCTGTCTTGAGCGCTTATTTTTAAGGTTGAAAATAAAACAAACGCAATTAAAACGATTCTTAAATATCTTTTCATATATCCTACTCTTATAATCAACATTAATTAAAAGTTAAATATTAAACGTGCCATTGGAATAAACAAGCTTTTTGATTCCCAAGCTCTTGGAGTATTTTTAAATGCTGCAAAATATGCTTTAGCATCTAATCTTAAAGCCATTCTGTTGTCCATTATTGGTAGTGGGATGTGTAGCCAAACATTAGCTCCAATCCCTTCATCGAAATATTGAGCGCTTGCTCCATAAGGCCAAGACACATTTGTCGCCATAAATTCAACTTTACCAGATATACCGCCAATTACTTCGTTATCTAATTTTGAAAAACTTAAGCTTCTATCACCGGTAATCGAATCTTCACTAATTCTGTTAAACCATTTTTCAACGTTGTAAACTGAGCCAAGGACACCGAATCTTAATGAATAATCTTCGTCTATTTTAACACCGAAAGTATAGTGCAATTGCGCATTAGCTCGAATAAGGTAGTCGTTATCGAAAAGATTTATTAATGGGTCAATGCTGCTGGGATCGCTTAGATTTCTATTTTTATATTTGCTTTGAACTGCATCGCCAAAAACGTAACCAAAGCTAAATTTAAAAAGACCGCTTTGTGGAATAATTTTCACGGGAAAATCCATACTCCCTGCTATTCCAACTCCACCATAAGTTAAGCGTCTTTCTTGCGAAAGTATCTCTCTATCATCTCCAAACCAGCCGGTTGGCAAAATAACGCCAAACTTTACATTTTTCATTACAGCGTTTAAAGTAAGACGCTCACTCCAAATGGAAGGATAATTCAAATCTTCTAAGCCATATTTGAGTTCCAAGCCAAAACTTGGCAAATCATCGTTTGTTACAAAATATTGATCGATCACATAATTTCCATTTGAATCAACTACAAAATTACCATCACGGTCAATTTCATAAGGAGGTTCATACATTCTCCAGCTAATCAAATCTGGGCTTATAATAAGCTCGTTTGATGTTCCAATATAATCAATAGGCTGTGCCTCAGATATGCGAAGGAACTGCTGAATATCTTGATTGTATAAATCATTATCGTCCAAAGCTAAGGAAGACGTGATACCATAAACTCTTGGTGCAAAGTAAATATCGGAGCCAATACCTTGAGCTTCAAGCGTTTTATTATCGACATTACCTTGGATTAAAGCGTTCAACATCAAATCGTAAAGAGTGCGAGAGCGAAAAGACTCATCTAATGCTTCATCTTTTAGCTCGCGTATAGAATAAATGTTTGATGGTTGAACAGACCTTAAATTTCTTTTAATATTTTCCGAGTCATCATAAGATACAATTAAAGCAATAACTGTATTGGGGATTGAATTTCGCTCTGAACGGGTTGTAACTAAGTAAGCTCGTTCAATTTGCTGCTCCTCAGCGCCACCACTTCCTCTAATCACGTCATAAATGCACTGCAAGTCTTCTGGCGGCGGTAGACCTTTATTTAAAAAGTCCATTATGATATCGTCATAGCTTTTCCCAGAAGCAACGCCTTCTTCTACAATTCGTCTTTCTTCTGGATTCGCTTTTTCAACACAATCGCTTGATACCTTCGTAGAGGTTGCCTCATCTTTCGATTTTAACGCTCTACGCAATTCAGCAAGGTTTCTTATTTCGTAAAGAGAAACAGTGCCGAATCTCCAGTTTTTAAACTGCCGCAAAACGTTTTCTATATTATCTCTTGTGCCTTGTTCTTGCGCCCTTAATTTTAAGGGTAAAACAAACACAATTAATAAAGAGGATACTATCAGCACCTTGAAAAAAGTATTTTTCATTAGATAATCACCTATTATTTATTCTTTATTAATTACTTTTCGATTAATTTTAAAAGATTCTTTTTTTTATTAAACTAAAAATGCAAAACACAAACATATTGTTTATTTATGAAATTACTATGAAAAATTTTAACAAGGGGCATTTCTGCCCCTTGAAACGATTTTCATAAAACATTTTTTTGATTGCTACCTTCTTCTTTGCGGGGCTTGCTGCCTTCCGCCTCTTCCGGGAGTAGATTCTCTTTCCGGCTCAAAGTTAATTCTGAGATTAATCGCTTTCGGCTCTACGTTAGAAACTTTTCCATTAATGGGGTTAGTAGCTTGTGCATTTATATTAAATGTTACTGTGCCTTTAACTTTGGTTTCATCTTTGGGCAAAGCTCCATTTAGCTCTAATTCTACTGTCCAGGAATCACCATCTTGTGTCAACACTGGCTCGCCAGCTGAATAGCCTTCCACAGAGCATCTTGCAGTCTTATCAGCAAAAACTCTTATTTGCGGTTTTCCTTGACCTCCAATTTCTGGATCAATAATTGTGATATTGCGAACTCTTAATCTAACGCGTTTTTCTGTTCCAGAAGGAGTCACCTCTTGCATATTCAAGGTATTAATTGTTGGTGCTTTTTGACGTATATCAACTGAGTTCTTATATAAATCAATTTGTTCGTCTGAATATGGATTTTGCCAGTAAATTCTAAGCGATGCCCTGCTTGAATTTGCATCAAAATAGAAGTTATTTTCTCTTGTTATATTAAGTCCTCTGACTGGCAATCTTTGATTGTCTTTGTCTGTTAAAAACTCAATTCTAAACTGGTCTGCTTTAATTTTGTTACCAGAAGTTGGAATTGGGTTCATAATAAGGTAATTTCCATAATAGGAATAATTTCTGAAGAAACCGTCAATAATATTTCTGTTTGTTTCTTCTAATCCAGTTTTAAATATTGTTAGAACCTTAGATTCAGTTTTTCCGCGAGTTGCGCCAATACTATGGCTTATTTCCACTGTATACATACCTTCGGGCAGCTGCTTGTCAATTTTGCCTAAATACTCTCTCTTCTCACCAATAGCTGGGGTTGGAAAGCCCGAGCCAGGGATAAGATCGCGAGCCTGCGCTACAACACGGGCAACAATAGAGCCTCTTGAATCCTTTACTTCGCCGCTTACAACATTTGAAGTTCCTTGGTATGGACTTATTGAAAATTCAAAAATTGGATTTGCAGCATCAAAAGAAGCAAGATCTCCTGCCGGCATAGATACCGTAGGCTCTGCTCTTTGCGGAGACGGGGTTATAACGCGAATATTAAACTCAATAGCGCCCTTATTTTGAGAGAAATCACTTGACAATCCAGGAGCTAATAATTTCACAATATAACTATAAAGGCGAATCTTGCTTGTCATTTCAACAGCATCTTCTTGTTTTGCTGCATGCTCAATCGCATCTCTAAGTTCTTTATCGAAGCGCTCGACATCATTATCTTTAAAGATTATATCTGAATCAGGCAGTTGAACCGTCCCGCTGAAGCGCGATTGCAATTCTCTTAAAACTCTTTTTAAATCTCTAACAGTAAGTTGAACAGTTCCGATGTTAACTGTTGCGTCATCTTTTAGATCAGCGTAATTTTGGTCGGCACGAATTCCAAGAATTCTATTTGTTCTTGAAGAAAATCTTAATTTATACCATCCTTTGACTGCGGGTGGCTCAAAATTTACCACAAAACTTCTTTTCTTTAAACCCTCTAATTCAGTTTTTGCTTTTTCTCGGGTTTGATCATCAGAATAGAAAAACGCGCTATCCTCACTAAGCTGTTTGGGAACGAATGAAGGTCCTTTTGTAACCATCAGTTCAGGTGGGTATTGAGGAAGTATACTTTCTAATGTAAGAGTGCTAAGAACATTCGGATCGATAACCCTGTTATAGGTTTTTTCCAAATCGAATTTAAGCAAACGAGAAGACTTAAACCTCCAGCCAGTAGCATCGTCAATAAGGTCATCTGGATTGACTTTTTTCATATCAATTTTCCTCATCTCAGCTTCGCTTAAAAACTCTGGCGGATTAGCGGCTTCCTCACTGGGATGATAATAGACCTGATATTCAAGCTCTTCAACGTTGCTGAGCTCAACAAGTTTTTTCAATCTTTTAATATAGTCGTTGGGATTTTCGCCCGCTTCCTCCTTGCGTTTCAAATCTGTTGAAACATCAGTTACGCCGACCTCTACTATATACTTTCTAAACGATTTAATATCAGAGCCCATCACTTGCTTGAGGTCAATTCCAGCTGGTGGAATGGTGATTTCATCTTGAGGTCGGGTATTAATACCTTCAGTACCAGCGCCAGACTGCAACTGCGAAAGGATGCTTTCTACAATTTGCATTGTTTCTTTTTGTTTTTGCATCAGCCCTTCCTCAGCCTCGTCCCGCTCAACAATTATGATTAACAATTCAAGAACTACTGCGAGATAAAGAACGAAGTATACTTTACCTGCGCCTCCTCCACCTTTTGACATAGTATTATTCCTTTTTTATTTTTTTTAATTAACTGTATGAAACTTATAATCAAAATTTACAAAAAATATTTTTTTAAACTTATTTGTGTTACAATTTATTTTAAAAATAGCAGATTTACAAATAAAAAATCAAATTTTAATTATTTTTTTTTTTCATACTATATTCATTTTGCTTTTAACTAACGTATCTTCTTAT
>JAAYJM010000201.1 GCA_012522895.1 Ignavibacteria bacterium | reverse complement strand
CACTTTTTCTTATCCCTTATTTAGCTTCTGTCCATTTATTCGATTCCGATGAAATATATTTTGCTGAAATATCGCGGGAGATGATTGAAACAAAGGATTATCTAAAAGCCCGCATTGATTACGAGCCCCTTTACGAAAAGCCGCCGCTTTTCTTTTGGTTTCAAGTGCTTTCAATGAAAATTTTCGGAGTAAATGAATTTGCGGCACGCTTTCCGAATGCTATTATTGGCATCGCTTCCTTGCTTATTATTTTCTCTATTGGGAAAAAGCTCTTTGATGAAAAATTTGGTTTGCTTTGGGTGCTTGCATATCTTGGCTCTTTTCTCCCGCATTTTTACTTTAAAACAGGGATAATCGATCCACTTTTTAATCTTTTTGTTTTTCTTGGTGTTTACTTTTTATTCCGCTTTTCTTATAATAGATCTTATAATAAAAAGGTTGAAGAAGCTGAGCAGCCTAAGCGCTTTAAATATATTTTACTTGCTTCTCTTTTCGTCAGCTTATCAGTTTTAACAAAAGGACCTGTTGGCTATTTTCTTGCTGCTTCCGTCTGGATTTGCTATGAGTTTTTTAACAAAAACATTGAAAAATTTCCCTTAATTTCATTTTTGCAATTCACTTTGCTAACAGCAATAATACCAATAGCTTGGCATCTAATCGTTTTTTTGGAGAATGGACAAGCTATGCTGCAAAGCTTTATCTTATATCATATAAAGCTATTAGCTAAGGGAGAAACCGGGGGCGGAGGACCAATCTACTTTCACTTCCTTGTCTTGCTGATTGGCTGCTTTCCGGCATCAGTTATAATGCTGCGCGGCTTTAGAGCATATATTCAAAACAGTATGGAGCAAAACAGTTTTAGATTGCTAATGCTAATAACTTTAGGAGTTGTTCTTGTAATTTTTTCACTTGCAAGCACAAAATCTGTCCATTACTCAACTTTGGCATATTTTCCCATTAGTTTTCTTGGAACGCTTGCCGTTTATAATATCACATATAAAGAGCTTGTTTGGAAAAAATCCACATTATATTTGCTTTCTTGTCTTGGTTTTCTTTGGGTTCTTGCTTTGAGCCTTACTCCAATTTTGCTAATCAATGCGAAGGCAATTCTTCCATACATAAGCGGCGAGCAAACAAAAGAAATATTGAAAGCAAAGACAAATTGGCTTGGGAGCGAGTGGTTTATTGGCATTTTATACTTAGTGGGTCTAATTCTTTCAATTTATTTATTGGCTAAGAAAAAATACATAGAAGGCTTTATTAGCATTTTTAGCTCTAGCGCCTTAGTCGTTTTGATTGCCCTTCCGCTGCTTGCTCCAAATATAGAAAAGCAGATTCAAGGAGCGTCCATAGAGTTTTACAAAGAACAAGTAAATAAAGACAGTTACGTTTACACGCTCGGCTTTGAAAGTTATGCTAATTTTTTTTACTCCAAAAAGCCTTATTATCTTTCTCCTCGGAAGAAAAATGTTTCAAAAGAAGTTTTTGAAAATTGGCTTTTAACTGGAAATATAGATAAAGCGGCTTTCTTTG
>JAAYJM010000200.1 GCA_012522895.1 Ignavibacteria bacterium | reverse complement strand
CCCCCTTTGAAAAAGGGGGTCGGGGGGATTTTCTTTTCTGGATTCTTCACTACGTTCAGAATGACTGTTTCTCCCCGCCAGCGGGGGACACAGGACTGTTCTATGTTTCCCACCTAAAAAGAATCTCCCCCTTTGAAAAAGGGGGCTGGGGGGATTTCTCTGGATTCTTCACTACGTTCAGAATGACTGTTTCTCCCCGCCAGCGGGGGACACAGGACTGTTCTATGTTTCCCACCTAAAAAGAATCTCCCCACTTTGAAAAAGGGGAATTTTCTTCTCCGGATTCCTTGCTGCACTCAATTTTATTCAATAACTATTTTGCCACTATAAATAATGTCTTTTTGTTTAATCTGCACAATATATATTCCAGTAGAATAATTATTTAGCTCTACCGGGAGGGCGCTATTTTTTTGCAAATGCACATTTTTCGCAAAATAAACAGTTTCACCCAAAATATTTATTATAGAAATCTCAACATTGTCATAATCTTGTTTTGAAAGTATGTTCAATTTACTTTTAACTGGGTTGGGATAAATCTCTATATTTGAATTATTATAATCATCTTCTACGCTTAAAATTTCATAATAAAACAGTTCCGATAAATCGGATGTGCAGCCAATCTCGTCAGTATGTTGGACGGAATAATAGCCCGTTTCAAGCGGAGCATAATATTGAGAGTCTGCGCCCTCGATAAGCTCCTGCTCATCAAAGCCAAAGAACCATTGATTCCCGCTCTCATAACTTGATTTAAGCAAATCTTCCTCCCTTGTTATTGTGGGTGGCTCTGGCATTGGATAAATTTCTACAGCTATCGTATTTGAATCGGCGCAGCCAAGTGGCATCATTGATTTTTTTAGCTTTACACTGCCCTCGCCCGGTGCGTCCCAAATAACAGTAAGCAAAGGCAGATTGTCCGCTCCCTCGATTGTTCCACCAGTTACCTCCCAGCTTATATTTGCATCTTCCTTTGTAGTAGAATACGTTGCTTCTTGCAGTGTGCAAACTGAAAGCCTTCCTTCAATCTCCACTTCTGGATAAGGAACAATGCTTATTGGCAAAATGACAGAATCTTTGCAGCCATTAATTGTTGTTTGTGTAAGTGAGATATAAACGTCTTCACTCTCGTTCCATTGGACTATAACTGTGTCGTTGCTAATTTGCTCAGTAATTTCTCCCCCTTGAACGAACCATTTATTATTAAAACCAGGAATCACAGAGGCAACGTATTGTGCTGTTGAGTATTGGCAAAAATAAGCGTCTCCATATATCTCTGGTGTTGGCAAAGGATGAATCGTAATTTCCTTAGAAACTGTGTCTTTGCAATCTGCGTAATTCGTTTGTATTAAAGTAACAAGTCCAGTTTCAAAGCCATTCCAAAAGACTTCTATTTCATTATCCGAAATATGCTGTGAAATTTCCCCGCCTTCGATAAACCATTCATTTGTATTGCTGTTAGTAGCTGTTTTATATCTTTGGTAGTTATCATAGCAAACATTACTTTCACCAGCTATTTCTGGGCTTGGCTTAGATTCAATAAGCACATCAAGGGTTTGATAGCCTACGCAAGATGCGTAATTTATTTGCTTTAAAGTAACTTTGCCCACTCCATAATTTCCCCATAGCACTGTGATTACAGGCTCAAGTTCTGATTCTAATATCGTCCCGCCTTCAACAGTCCAATAAAAACTAAGGTTATCTCCAAAGGTGCTATATTCTTCAATAGAATTTTCGCAAACTATTTCTTTCCCAGTAATTTCTGGAAAAGGATTTGGTGCCACATCAACCCACATAGTGTCCGATGCAGTGCAGCCATTATTACTTTGATTTAGTATAATCCAGCCATCTCCGATAACATTCCAATTAACGAGAACAGTATCAGAGGCGGCGCCTCGAACGATTTCGCCACCAACAACGATCCATTCATAATCAGTTGAGCTGTTGTCAAGTGCAAAATATTCTTTTTCGTCATTTACGCAAACTACGTCATTCCCAAAAATAATAGCGTTTGGCTTTTCTGAAACCACCATATCTATACTTGCTGAGCTTGCGCATCCCAAAGCACTCTCATAAGAAAGCGTTAGGGTATAGTTTCCGACACTGTTCCAATGAACCATAACAGATTCCTCGTTAGCGTTTCCAATTATCTCGCCACCATCAACAGACCAAAGAAGGGTTTCCACCACATCGTTTGCAGTGAAAATCATTGTCTCGCCCAGGCAGGCGTAAGAATCCCCTTCGATCGTTATCAAAGGGAAATTGTCAATCGTTATGTTAAATCCGTTATCATTGCCCACTAAGGCTGGCGAGCTGCTGACTACTCTCATTCGATAAAGTGTTCCAAATCCATACAGCCTCGGTATTTCCACCGGGACGTCTATTTGAAAAATTTCTGAGCTGCTATTTGAATAGGCAAGAAAACCCACTGTATCCGGAATCATAAAATCCCCGTTGAAGTCGGAAAGCTCTGCATAAAACACATTCCCTTCTAAAAAATGTCCTTTCGCAGTTGCAGTTAAATTAAAGCTTGACCCTGGACAAATAGTATCTTTTTCTAATGGAAAAGTAATGATGTAATCTTCCCCGACTTGAGAATAAAGGCTAAAAGATAGAAGGAGCAAAAATAAAGACAGACCAAAAGATTTCATTTTATAACCTTGAAATATATTAAAAAAAATTTTCCTTTTATAATTAATTTTTATTTATTATAATGCATAATTGTAAAGAAAAACTTACTGTTTTCCTTAAATTATTGGCTTATTATTATAATTTTATTAATTTAGTAAATTATTTTTAAATTAAAAAGAATAAATTAAAATAAAAGAGGTAAAGTTGAGATCTACATCATATTTTCTATTATATTTAATGCTTCTCCCTCTCTTTTCAGTATGTCTTTTGTCTTCACAAGAGCAAAAAGGAGAAATTGAGGTAACGCTTACAAATTTGAAACACGACAAAGGAAAAATCCGATTAATGCTATATAACACTGAAAATGATTTTCCCAACCAGCCGCAATACGCTTTTAGAAAAATTGAAGTGAATATTAAAAATAAAAATTGCGTTGCTGTTTTCAAAGATATTCCTTTCGGAGTTTATGCAATAACCGCTCATCACGATGAAAATAATAACGATAAAATCGACACGAATTGGTTAGGAATACCTAAAGAAGGATTCGGTTGCTCTAATGACGCTACTGGTTTTCTTGGTCCCCCAAGCTTCAATGATGCAAAATTTACTTTCAATTCCGAGTTAAAGAAAATAAGTATAAAAATTAGATATTAATCAATCTTAGGAGTAAGCTATGAAATTTTTCAAAATACCTTCTATTTTGCTAATGGCTGTTTTGCTTTTTGCAAGCTGTTCAAACAAGGAGAAAGACGCGCCAAGCGATAAAAATGAATTTATCCGATACACCCAAGCACTTGTAGAAAGCTATGGAAGCAGTCCTGAAGACATTGACAAGGAAATTATTGAATACGTTTATGAAGAGCCAAACGATTTTTTCTGGAAAACGGCTTTGCATAAAAGCGAAGATGGGCAGATTTTAAAAACGATTAAAAGAGAGTTCGATGAGAATCGCTTCCCTATAAAAGAATTTACTGAGGAAGGCGAGATTATTTCTGAAATTGTGGTGCTAAAATACGATCCCAAATTTTATGAAATAACAGAAAAAGTATTTTATAACGAGCAAATCGCCCCCGAGAACAAAGTTAGAGAAGAAAGATACTACTACGATAACGAAGGCTATATTGAGTCCCAAGATGTTTCAATCTTTGAAAACAATGGCGATTTTAAAAACATAGAAGGCAATAATATTAAAATTGCATATACTTTAAGACCATTCCCATTAAAGCATTCCAGACCTAAAGGCAATATAATGCCCGCCTTTTTCGTGGAAAAATATCAATCTTATTTCACTGAAGACGACAAATCTTATGACAAAGAAGCAGCCAAGAAGCTAAAAGTTGGCGACATTTATGTAGTTGAAGAAACGAAATTTAACGAAGAAGGAATGCCTATCTATTTTAGATCAACAAAGCCAGAATGTGAAGACCATCCTGGCGAGGAGTGGTTTAGCTGCGAGCTTGATGGTATTGGGAACGTTGCGATTATCACAAGTTTTGCAAATGAAAAATTAGACCTATTAGACAAAGGCTGCACGAGGAAAATATATGAATATAACGACCAGGGAATTGTTGTGAAAATGGAAGAGAAAAAGTATAATATTGAGACCAAGGAATTCGACATCCCGCATGATTTAACCATACTAAATAGGATGGACCCGCAAGTAGAGAGTTTTGCTAACTTTCTCGATGTTTCCAAAAGAATTGAGCATAGCTGCAGCCACAGCAATCTATTTAACGTTATAGAAAAGAAAATCGAAAAATTTGCTGATGGAGAAAAAATTGTTCTCGAATCAAGAGTAAATTACCCCAACGACAGCATTCCAGACAAAATTGAATTAAGGCTAAGAAAAAAGACCACTAATAAATATAAAAAGATTAATAAATAAGCAATAGCATACCCCCTTTTAAAACCCATCACAAAATTGTGCTGGGTTTTTTTTTAACATTTTGTAAATTAGATAAAAGAAATTAAAACATCTGAACTTTAAGCTGATTTGACTCGAGTAAAATGAACTTGAAAAGTTGATAAATACAAGAAAAAATTGTTTTAAACGTTTTTATTCTTAAGATGAGTTTACAAAAAAAAGAATGTAAATTTTGAATATAAAATTTAAACATAATGCAATACACTGTTTTGCTGCCTTAGGGATCTCGCTTTCTTTGTTTATTCTGATGTCAGTAAAAATTTCTTATTCATCTTATACGGAAAGC
Organism: Ignavibacteria bacterium; assembly: GCA_012522895.1. Classification (GTDB taxonomy): domain Bacteria; phylum Bacteroidota; class Ignavibacteria; order Kapaibacteriales; family UBA2268; genus JAAYJM01. The sequence goes on along the minus strand of JAAYJM010000200.1, from coordinate 4,705 downwards.
GACCAGCCCTATAAGCTGAAATTTTTTAGTTCAATTATAGATAGTTTGATTCAAAGGGGAGTGGACACTAATTTTATAAATAGTATAATTTTAGATAAAAGAACGAAATTTGACGAAAAATTTGTAAAAATCAACATAACAGGCTATTTAAAAAAAACTGATTATTCGCATAATTACACAAGAAAATCAGTTCAAAAAGCAAAATCTTTTTATTTTAATAATATCTCTTTATTGAAAAAAGCAGAAAAAGAATTTGAAGTTCCAGCAGAGGTTATAACTTCTATTTTATGGGTAGAAACTCGCTGCGGAGATTATCTTGGCTCAAGTCATATCGTTAGCGTGTTTTTAAGCACTGCTATGGCAAATCACCTTGAGTTCATTCAGTTGAATAAGCAAAATTTAATAAATTCTTACGAGGGAGATGATGAGGACTTAGCGGATCTTTTATTAAAACTTGAGCAAAGAGCAGAGAAAAAGAGCAGTTGGGCAATCAATGAGCTTTTAGCCCTTTCAAAACTCTCGGAAATATCGCCAATTCCAATTCTGGATCTGTATGGCTCTTGGGCTGGTGCTTTTGGTATCTCGCAATTCCTCCCTTCAAGCTATTTAACTTGGGCAGCAGACGGAAATGGCGACAGTGTGATTAATTTATTTCATACTGAAGATGCAATTTTTAGCGTTGCAAATTATTTAAAATCAAATGGCTGGTGTCCAAGCAAGGAATGTCAAAGGAATGCTATTTTCCATTATAATAATAGCACAGATTATGTTGATGCAGTTTTGCTATTAGCAAGGAAAATAAGAGCTTAGCTTCTTCTTCTTACATGTTTTAAACATAAAAAAAGACGCTTTTTTTGAATGAGTAAAATTTTTTTTGTAAAAACGCTATACAAGTGCTTGATTTAATAAAGCATTATATTCTATTGCTTTTGCTCGCACTTGCTCCTTAAAATCTTTTTCTTTGGAGCAGTAGATTATCCCCCTCGATACGTTTATTATGGCAGTCCCTCCAGCGTTTGCTTTCATTGTTTCTGCTATTGAGCCACCTTGCGCCCCGATGCCTGGTATTAAAAAAACTTGCTTTTTTGCAATACTGCGAAGATCAGCAAGCTCGCTATGATGAGTTGCTCCAACGACAAAACTAAGCTTTTCTTCGTCCCCCCAGCCCATCGCTTTTTCTATAACATGCCTATAAATAGGCTTTCCATTGCATTCTAAATATTGAATGTCCTTAGCGCCTTGATTAGAAGTTAAACAAAGCAGAAAAACAAGTTTATCGGGAAAAGACAGAAAAGGCTCCACAGAATCAAAGCCCATATATGGATTTATAGTAACTGCATCTGCACCAAAATATTCAAAAAGCGACTTTGCATAAGCTCGAGAAGTGTTTCCAATATCAGCTCGCTTTGCATCTGCAATTTTTAAAACATCCTCCGGAATTATATCGAAAGTCTTTTTCAGTTCATCAAATCCTTTGCTGCCATATTGCTCATAAAAAGCAAAGTTTAGTTTATAAGCACATACTAAATCGCAAGTAGCATCAATTATTTGCTTATTAAACTCAAAAATTGAGCTTATATCTTTTTTAAAATGACTTGGTATTAAATCAAGCGATGTATCCAAGCCAATGCAGAGCTTTGAATTATTTCTACTCTGGGCTTCAATTAATTTTTTATAAGATCTCATTTTTATTATCTAATTATTAATAATTTTTCAAAAAAGCTTATTCACTAATAAACTTCATATCTAACAAACAAATTGATACTGACAGATCATTAAAAACTTCTACGGAAAGCTGTCCTTTCTCCGCTGTTATTTCTTTTTTGATAAGCCAATCACTCAACTTGAATGAAAGTAAACTCGGTTTATAAGCCAGATCCATATCGAATGGATTTGTGATTGAGAGAATCATAGAAATGTGCTGATGCTTCTTGCTTATTTGCTCGAAAGCTACAATCAAGGTTTTTTCTGGCTCCAAATTGTTTTTTACTGATTTTAAATTTCTTATCTCGTTTAAGCTGTCAAGCTCAACTTCTATAAAAACCTCCTCGCCAGGGTAAATTTGAATTGAGTTTGAAGAAGTAACTATAGCTGATTCTGGAATTTCCGCTTGAAAATAATTTGTGTCATTTATTTCTAAATCTAATTTAAACGCTCTGCGATATTGATAATCATTGCTTTGAGCAAAGCAAAGAGAAAGAATTGGAATAAAAATAATTGAGAAAATAATAAAAACAGATTTATAATTCATAGTTCAACCTAAATTTCAAAAAAAGAGGAACAGCGCAAATATAAGTCTTTATTAGATTTATAGCAAAATAAGATATTTATTAGGAAGTTTTGGCAACTTAATGATTTAGCACTAATTTTGAGTGCAAAATCTATTCATCATCGCCTTGGAACCAAGTAACACTCCTCATTTCATTATAAAAGTCGGGGTCGCTTTGCTTGGAGCTAATTCTCTTTTTAAGCAACTCACCAAACTGAATTGCCGGATTATAGCCATAAACCCTTAACAGATAATTTAGAGCAATTGCCTCAGCGATAGCAGCAACATTTTTTCCTATACTGATTGGCAGCGCTATAGTAGGAATTTTCACTCCCATAATGCTTGTCAAACTGTCCCTTTCTCCAAGTCGGGTGTAATCTTTAGTCGGATCCCATTTTTGAAGATGAACAAGGACCTCAACTCTTTTTTGAAATCTAACTGCTTTTATACCATACATTTGCCTTATATCAATTAAACCAACTCCGCGAATTTCCATAAAGTGCTTTGCCAAACTTGAGGAGGTGCCCATAATCCTTACATTATTTTTATTGCACAGAACTACGCTGTCATCGGCAACTAATCGATGTCCTTTTTGCACAAGGGCAAGCGCCAATTCGCTTTTGCCTATAGCGGACTCACCAAAAAACAGCATACCCACCCCATAAACATCAACCAATGCGCCATGGACAACTTGCTGAGGTGCAAAATAATCATCTAAAAATTCTGACAGAAAGTAAAAAGCATGGCTTGTGTTTTGCTCAGTTTTAAAAATTGGGACACTGTTTTCTTTTGCTATTTTAATTAAAGAATCGTCAATTTCATTCTTATTTGTAACAACTATGCAAGGAACTGGAACTTCTCGCTGAAGCAATATTTTAAATGATTCAATTCTTTTCTCCTCGGACAAACTTTTTAGATAGGCTATTTCCGTATTGCCAAATATCAAAATACTGCCGTCTCCAAACTTATTATAAAAACCTGCTAAAGCTAATTGGGGTCTATATAAGTTCTTTCCTTTTAGTATATTGCTAAGTCCTTCGCTTCCAGTAATACACTCATAAAAAAGGGGATCCCCTTTCAGTGCCTCCACAGCTATTCTTTCACTTTGTATTCTTGCTACATCTAATATTTTTTCTAAAGAATTTTGCTCTGTGTTCGTTGCATCCATAATAGAATTTTTTTTATAATGAGAAAAATGCTTACTTGTGGCGCAAAGATAGCCGCCACCCTGCAAGCCTACATTCCTAAAATATTTTTATATATTAAATAGTTAGCTTCTTCAAAACACACAAAAATAACTTTTTCAATAGAAGCGTTCATATCTAAAAAGTTTTTGACCTCTTGAACTGCTATCTCCGCCGCTCTTTGTTTCGGAAAACCATAGACGCCAGTGCTTATGTTGGGAAATGCCACAGTTTTTATTTTTTTCTCTTTCGCAAGCAGCAATGAATTAAAATAAGCGCGTGCTAAAAGTTTCTCTTCGTTATTAGTGCCGCCAGTCCAAATCGGTCCAACGGTATGAATAATATGTTTGCAGGGCAAATTTCCCGCACTTGTAAGAACGGCTTCTCCAACAGAGCAACTTCCTTTTTCTTCAATGATTTTGCTGCACTCCTCGTAAAGAATTGGCCCCGCTGCCTTGTGGATAGCGCCATCAACTCCTCCCCCACCTTTGAGCTGCGTATTTGCTGCGTTGACTATCGCATCTACCTTTAAAGAGGTTATGTCGTCAAGCAACAATTCAATTCTTGCATCAGTCATTTTTTCTCCAAATATGAAAATTTATAGTATTTTTTGTTTTCTCAGTTTACTAACTTTTTCTCAGCTTATAGCTTCTCAGTTTATAATTAAGGCTCCCTTCTTTTTTCTCTTATATTATTTTCACAATAACAAGTTTCCATTTTATCAATTTACAAAATATTTTTCAAATACCTCTCAATAAATCAAAACCTTTTCTTTCAGCCGTTTATTTTACTGTAATTCAAAATTAGAAAGACTTGGGATACGCTTGAAAATTTATTGTTATTTTTACTATCTTTTGTAATTTACAGATTATAAAAGGCTGTTTTTAAAAAAGAGCTTCATTGACCGCGTAATGCTAAAAAGAACTTTTTCTATATTACTTATTTTTATACTCGTTTTGAATAATGTCATAAATACTTTGCTATTTTTATCTTTGCCACAAGAGGCAAGAAAACGAAAAAAAATAATTGTGAAAGGGAATAAAAGCAAAGGCAGTCAAAGTCCATTTAGAAAAGTTTTAAAACTGCTTAATATATTTAATTTTGCGTTAATTTCATCAAATTTCTATAAAGTTTATAGCAAAGAAAGCATTTTTTTCATTTATAAAACTAATAGTTTTTATAAATCTAGATTTTTACTGAAATTAGCTAATCCTCCCCCTTAGCAAGTATATTATTTTGAATTATTTAAAGT
>JAAYJM010000199.1 GCA_012522895.1 Ignavibacteria bacterium | reverse complement strand
GGGTTCAATTTGCTTTTGCATCGTTTTTGGTATTTGGAAGAAAAATGGTAAATTTTTTTTATATTTGTAATAGTTCGAGTGGAATGAAGATTTAAAAAATAGAAAGAATAAAATGAAAATAGCAAGTGAATTAGTTCAAACAGTGAAAAAAGCAAAATATGTAGCCGTTCTTACTGGTGCTGGCGTTTCTGCGGAAAGCGGTATCGCAACTTTTCGCGATCCTGACGGGCTTTGGGCAAAGCTAAATCCCGCTGAGCTTGCAAGTGTAGACGGTTTTATGTCGAACCCAAAACTTGTCTGGTCTTGGTATCAGCATCGCAGAGATATAGTGCATTCAACCGAGCCTAACAAGGGGCATTACGCAATAGCAGAAATGGAGAAGGTTTTCCCGGAATTTGCTTTAATTACGCAAAATGTAGACCGGCTTCACCAATCTGCTGGTTCAAATGACGTGGTTGAGCTGCACGGCAATATAATAGAAAATCATTGTCAAAAATGCAAAAAACCATTTTTGGGAGAAACAACTCTGCCAGATGGAGAATTGCCCCGTTGTTCTGAATGCGGAGGGATGATTCGCCCATCGGTTGTTTGGTTCGGAGAGAACCTGCCTTTTGAAGCAATGGCTAAATCGGAAGAAATTGTTGAAAGTTGCGATCTTTTTTTCAGCGTTGGAACCTCTGCCGAAGTCTATCCCGCAGCAGCTTTACCAGTGAAAGCAAAGCAGTATGGTGCCACGTTAATAGAAGTAAACCCAAATAAAACCGCTATATCGCATTATGCTGATTTCAGATTAGAAGCACCCTCGGGAATTGCCTTGCCAATTTTATTGGAAAAACTGAAAGAAATTGAGTAATTTGCAAATCATTATTGTTAATAATAAGTAAAGCTATGTGATCGCATGTTTAATTACTAGTTAATTATTAGAAAATATTAGCAAAATGATTGAAAAATTTATAAATAAAGTGATTCTGGGTGATTGTTTAGATGTGCTTGAAAAAATTCCTAATGACTCAGTTCATTTAATAGTTACATCTCCTCCATACAATCTGAATATTCAATACGAAAACCACTCTGATGAGTTAGAATACAGCGATTACTTAAAATGGATGTCAGAGGTTTGGAAAAAATGCAATGAAGTTTTAGTCCGAGGCGGAAGATTGTGTATCAACATAGGTGAAAATAAAAGACAAAATATATCATATCCAACTTATTCAGCTTTTATTCAGAGCTGTGTTGAATTAAATATGCTTTATAGAGGAACAATCATTTGGAATAAAAATAGTGCAGCAAAGCATACAGCTTGGGGGAGTTGGAATAGTCCTTCAAATCCGCATATTGTTCCAAGGCATGAGTATATAATAATTTTTTCAAAAGGCGATTATAAATTATTGGGAAAAAAAGAAAACTGCGATTTAAAGCCAGAAGAATTTATGGAATACACAAGAAGTGTGTGGAGTTTTGGAACCGAAAGCAAAACAAAAATAGGTCATCCGGCTCCCTTTCCACTTGAGTTGCCAAAGCGACTTATTAAGTTTTATTCATATAAAGAGCAAATCGTTCTTGATCCTTTTGCGGGTAGCGGAACTGTTGGCATTGCTGCTTCTCTTTTAGAAAGAAATTATATACTTATTGACAACTCGGAAGAGTATTGCAAATTAGCTGAGAAAAGAATTAACGATAAAAACGGAATGAACTTGTTTAATGTATCGAATAAAAAAGATTTTATAGATAGTTCTGCTGAGATTCAAATTTTAAATAATTAAGTCTAATTCACAAATGGAATCTGTATGAAAAAAATATTAATAATTGGAGCTTGCTCAGCGATAGCCCAAGAAACTGCAAAACTATTTGCAAAAGATGGACATCAGCTTTTTCTTGCTGATATTAATAATACCGGATTGGAGATTGTAAAAAAAGAACTGTTGCTTATGGGCGAAACGGAGATTTTTACTTCTTTTTTCGATGTAACTGAATTTTCAAAGCATAGCCAATTAATTGAAAATGCAATTAGCTCTTTAAATGGACTTGATTTGCTGTTTATTGCCCATGGCACTTTACCCAATCAAGAGGAAGTGCAAAAAGACGCAAGCCGTGCAATTAAAGAATTTGAGATAAATGCAATGAGCGTGATTTCCTTATGCACAATTGCAGCAAACTACTTTGAAGAGAAAAAAGATGGAGCTATTGCTGTAATTTCCTCAGTTGCGGGAGATAGGGGGCGCCAGTCAAATTATCTTTATGGCTCGGCAAAGGGCGCAGTCTCCCTTTTTCTCCAAGGCTTGCGGAATCGCCTTTCTAAATCAAATGTCCATATTTTAACAATAAAGCCGGGCTTAGTCGATTCTCCAATGACTGCCCATCTACCAAAAAATTTCCTTTTTGCTAAACCAAGTGATATTGCTAAAGGCATTTATAAAGCTATTGAAGGTAGAAAAGACATAGTGTATCTTCCAAGTTATTGGTGGTTAATATTGACCACTTTGAAATTGATACCAGAATCAATTTTTAAAAAGATGAACTTGTAAATTGGCATAATCATTGCTAATATATACATTATTAGTAATATTTTGGCAATGACTATGAAAAAATATATTTTTATACAGGCAGCAGTTTTTTTAATAGCTTTTTCTCTTTACTCGCAAAGCCTTTCGATAGTTCGGACCGATATTGATACTTCAAGGGCAAATTTTGTTACTGCCACACAAATGTTTGGAATCGACATTGTAATTGATAGCTTAAGCGATTATGATAGAATAATTTTCGATTTAAAACTGCATAATATTAACCAATTCAAATTTTCAAACTATATTGCCTCTTTCCCAAACGACGTTGCGACAATAGTATATGCTGATACAAACTCAGCCTCAAATAGCTCAAGTATTTTTGTTGGTGTGTTTTTTCAAGACTATAAAAGAAACTCAACAGTCCCCAAAAGCATTATACACCTTGATTTTGTAGTAAATCAGCAAGCTATTCATAATAGCAATATTGGATTTTCATTTGAAAATCAGAGCGCTATAAAAATAGTTGACGGAGAAGAGGAAGAGCTTATGTTAGAAGCAGAAGCTGTGAGCTATACCGTCCATGGCTTTGTTGACGTCTGGCCCGGTGATGCAAATAACGATGGCTTGGTAAATGAAAACGACTTTATTCAGATAGGGAGATATTACGGAAGCGGGAGTGAAACTAAGCAAATGCGAAGCTTCGCAAGACAAAACGCAAGCACTATTTGGAAAGCACAGCGAGCCTTAGCCTGGGATAATAAAGAGCATACCTTTGCTGACTGCGATGGAAATGGAGAAATAAATTTAATAGATATGCTTGCAGTTTACCCAAACTACAAAAAAACGCATATTGGTATCTTTAAAAAAGCTGTTTTACCCCAAAACAGTGGCTTTAATAAAGTAATTGAATTTAAAGATAATTATAAAACTTTTCCAATAAACTTTACATTTAATAAGCATTTTCAAGCGGCTTCTATTAAGTTAAAGTGGGATAATATTAGCCACATCAAAGCAATAGGCTTTATTAAGGGCAATGTGTTTGATTATTTTGATAATGAAATTACTTTTACTAATATTAATGAAGAAGAGAATTATGCGGAATTTGTTATTGGGCATTTCGATAAGCAATATCCTGTAAATAAAGGAGGTTCAATAGCTTACTTTGTTTATGAATCACATTTACCAAGCTCAGAAGCAGATTTTGAAATAGAAGAAATAATTGCTGTTGACTCTGAAGGGGCTTTCTTTCCTTTGCAATACACTGCTCTCAGCTCAAACTTAGAAATGAATGAAAATACACAGCAAATTAGTGTAAATGTAACAGCAAACGAGTTATTGGTTAATTTTAGCCAAAACGATATAGATAAATTTAGCTTATCGGTTTACGATCTTTTAGGGAATTTGCTAATAAAAACTGATGAAATTAAAAATTTTAATAGAGAATACAGACAGGATATTAGCTCGCTTTCAAATGGCAGCTATTACGCATTAATACTTGTAAACAAAAGAGTTATCAGCGTTCCTTTTATTAAGCTTTATTAAATATAAAAAGCAAAAGCTAATAAAAACATCAATTTAAAAAAGTAAAGAAATAAAATTGGCACATAAATTGATAAAATAAAAGCATAAAAAACATTGCGAGAGTGATCGTTTTAAATGAGATAGTTGTAGTAAGCTAGAAACTCTCGCAATGTAATTTTAGAATTTTAAATAAAAAATAGTATATTACAAATTATTCACATGGAGGTGAATTATGCCATTCGCAATAGGAGGAAATGCGAGAATCCGCACTAACATTTCGGCTGAAAATGCTTACAATGCGCTCGAAACATCAAACAGAGCTATCTCGCTCCGTCAGTTACGCTTATCAACAGGCAAAAGAATCAATAATGCTGGAGATGACGTTGCAGGTTATATAACCTCGCGCGCACTTCAAGCAAGAAACGGCACACTAATGAGTTCATTAAGGGCAGTGGGAGACGCCTCAAACGTTACCAATATATTAATGGATTCCTTAGACAACATTAACACTTTGTTAAACAGCATTAAGGATTCAACTTCCACTGCCTCTTCAGGTATGCAAGGAACAGATGAGAGAGTTGCTCTTGCAAAAGCAGCTTACCGTATGGTTCAACAAATCCAAACCGTAGTTGACTCCACAGTTTTTGGTGGACAACAACTTCTTACCGGCGAGTTTTCCGCAGACTTTGTTATTGGTAGCGATGCAAAACATAACTTGCTCACAATAACAGTAAATATGCTTACAGACAATCTTGATTTCAATGTGGATAGCGATAATTTTAATGTAAACACATTGAGATCCAGTGATTTTGGAGAAAATAGTATATTTGCTGGGGTTACCAATCTTAACTTAGAAGCGTTTAATGACGTCTCCTCTACCGACTTAGGTATTTTTTCAACAGATAAGATCCATCTTACATTGCAAAGTTTATCTCATGCAATTAATAACGTTAATAAAGTTGCATCTTATCTCGGTGGAGTCGTTAACCGATTAACTTCCCAAGAAGACCTTTTGCAAGGACAGATAACTAACTATCACGCTGCGATTTCAAGAATTGAAGACGCTAACATTGCAGAAGAACAGTTGGACTTGGTTAAGCAGCAATTTTTGCAGCAAGCATCGCTCGTTTCGTTAGCACAAGCTAATGCTAACCCGCAAGCATTTTTACAATTAATTCAAGGTTAATAATATAATAAAGGTGAGTTATGCCATTTGCAGTAGGCGGAAATGCCCGTATTAGGACAAATATAGCAGCTGAAAACGCTTACAACGTTTTAGAAAGCGTGAACAAAGACATTTCGTTAAGACAGCTGCGGCTTTCGACAGGAAAAAAAGTAAATAACGCAGCAGATGATGTTGCAAGCTACATCACTTCTCGTGCTTTGCAATCGAGGAACGGCGCTCTAAAAGCAGCTTTAAACGCAGTAGGAGATGCGAATAACGTTGCTAATATATTAATGGATTCGCTTGATAATATCAATGAATTAATTTCAAGTATAAAGAACTCAACAACAACCGCATCTTCAGGCGCCTTAGGCACCGATGAAAAAGTTGCACTTGCAAAAGCCGCCTTCCGTATGGCTCAGCAAATCCAAACCGTTGTAGATTCAACTGTTTTCGGTGGGCAGCAGCTTCTTGATGGTAATTTTAGAGCTAACTTCGTTATAGGAACAAATGCATCGTATAACCTTATCACACTTGGCGTTAATATGCAGGTTGGCAATGAGGACTTTAATATTGACAGCAATTACTTCAATGTTAATGCTGGAGGAGAACTAAACTTTGCCGGAGTAACAGGATTGGACTTAGATGCCTTAGACCATGTTTCTTCTGAAGAACTTGGGATTTTCAATCAAGATAAAATTCATATTACTATACAAAGTTTGTCCGCAGCTCTTAATAATGTCAACAAGGTAGCTTCTTATCTTGGCGGTATTGTAAATAGGTTGAATTCTCAAGAGCTTTTACTGAGCAGCCAAATTACTAATTATAATAGTGCGATATCAAGGCTTGAAGACGCAGATGTTGCCAAAGAACAGCTTGAGTTAGTGAAGTCTCAGTTTCTTCAACAGACTTCTCTTATTTCTTTGTCGCAAGCGAATCAGAACCCAAATTCGTTCTTGCAATTAATTCAGTAGTAAGCTGAATAAAAGGTATTTAAATGTTTAACATTTATTCTTTTTGGAAAAGAGGCTTATATGCTCGTTTTATTTATAATTTACTCGAACTTTGTATTTATGTTGATATACAATCAAAATCAAATATTTTGAAAAAGCGCAGCAATGTTAAATGCTCACTGTTAAGTATTAAATGTTTAATGATAAGCAATTAACGATAAATGATTAGTGAGCTTCGAGCCAGTTGTTTCCAAAACCGATGTTTGAAACAATTGGCACTTCACCCAAGGAAAGGCTGTTTTCCATAGCATCTTTGACAGTTTGTTTCAGCTCCTCAAGTTCGTTTCGATGAACTTCAAAAAGTAGTTCGTCATGGATTTGCAAAAGCATTTTTGCTTTTAGCTTATTCTTTTTTAATTCTGAGTGAATTCTAATCATTGCAAGCTTCATTAAATCGGATGCGCTGCCTTGAATCGGCATATTCATCGCGGCTCTTGCCTCGGCTTGCTTAAGATTATTATTTGCACTGTTTATATTCGGAAAAAAGCGTCTGCGTCCCAGAAGAGTTTTTGTGTAGCCGCATTTCTCTGTTTCGCTTATTGTGTTTTCTATGTATCTCTTTATTCCGGGATATTTTGTGAAATAATTATCAATGATAGCTTTTGCCTCGCCTCTGCTAATCCCAAGCCGCTGCGATAAGCCAAAGCTTCCCAACCCATACATAATACCAAAATTGACTGTCTTTGCCGTCCTTCTCATAGAAGAATCAACCCTGCTTATCTCTACATCGAAGAGATTTGACGCAGTTGCAGCGTGAATGTCCATATTCTTTTTAAAAGAATCAATTAAATGCTGGTCTTGGCTAAAATAAGCCATTATTCTTAGCTCTATCTGAGAATAATCAGCGGCAAGCAAAAGGCAATCCTTAGTTTGGGGGATGAATGCTTTTCGGATTTCCCGTCCCGTTTCGCTTCGAATTGGTATGTTTTGTAAGTTTGGCTCAACAGAAGAAAGTCGCCCTGTGCTTGTTCCGGTCTGGTTAAAAGTAGTGTGTATTCTGCCTGTTTCAGGATTAATTAGTTTGGGCAAAGCGTCAATATAAGTGTTTTTTAGCTTTACAAACTGACGATAATCTAAAAGATATTTTGCTATTGGGTAGCTTGGCGCAAGCTGCTCCAAAACTTGAATGTTAGTGCTGAAGCCCGTTTTTGTTTTGATAATTGGCTTAATCATCATCTTATCGAAAAGCACAGAAGAAAGCTGCTTCGGAGAATCAATGTTAAAATGCGTTCCAGCTTCTTTAAAAATATTTTCTGAAATAATTTGAATTTCCTTTGCAAGTTCTTGAGAAATTTCATTCAAATTAGATTTATCTACAAAAATTCCATTAAACTCCATATTAGTAAGCACTTCAATCAAAGGAAACTCCACATCTTTTGCCAAATCGAATAGATTCTCTTTCTTTAGCTCGGCTTCTAAAACATTTTTAATTTTTAGTGCAAGCTCAGCATCTTCGCAAGCGTAATTCACAATTAATTCTGGATTTAAGTCCTTCATTGACGCTTGACTGCTTTTTTTCTCGCCAATAAGCGAGCTGATGGGTATGGGAGTAAAGTCTAACCATTTTTTTGAAAGAGCGTCTAAATTATGCTGGGCATCTGGATTTAGAACGTAGCTTGCTATCATAGTATCGAACTGAATAGGCTTAAGTTCAATACCATACCTTTTCAATATATATGCATCAAATTTTAAATTTTGCCCACATTTAGATATATTTTCATTTTCTAAAATACCTTTCAATTTTTCTATAACTATTTCAATTGGAAGAAAGCCATCTTTGCTGCCAAGCTCAAGTTTTTTTGGCGCTTCAAAAAAATCTAATTCTAAGTTAGAAAGATTTCTTTCCTCAGAAGGGCTCGTCTTTTTTGAAATGAAAAAATTTGTCGAATCGCTTGGTATATAAAAAGCTTGTCCCTCTTTTATAGAAAGGGCAATTCCAACGATTTCGCAGCTTTGTCTATCCAAAGAACTTGTTTCTAAATCAACAGAGAGCGTGCTTGCATTTTTTAAAAGATTAAGAATTCCATCTAATTTTTCTACTGTGTTTATATTTCTATAATCAGTTTTGCTTGCAATTAATCCTGCTTGCTCTTCTGTTTCATATAAATGCTCGGCTGGCTTGCTAATCCACTTGTTTTTCATTTGATTAAAACCAAGCTCAGTTAAAAGTTTTTCTAAATTTGAAAAGTTTGGCTGCTTTAATTCAAAGTCTTCAATTTTAAAATCAATGGGAATATTTTGCTCAATAGTTACTAATTTTTTCGATAAAAACGCAATTTCTTTGCTTTCCATAAGTTTTTTTCTTATAGATGCAGATTCTATTTTATTTATATTCTCATAAATTCCTTCAAGCGTTGAGTACTTTTGAATTAAAGGGCTTGCTGACTTTTCTCCAATCCCCTTTACCCCGGGAATATTGTCTGAGGAATCGCCAATAAGTGCAAGAAAGTCAATAATTTGAGTTGGCTCAAAACCATATTTTTGTTTTACCTCCTCTTTGCCTACTATTTCAAAGGCTTCGTCTCCTTTTTTTGCTGGTTTAGCTAATTTTACATTGCTTTTTACTAACTGAATAAAATCCTTATCGCTTGTAACGCAAAAAACTTCTAGATCGCCTTTGCTCGCTTCTTTGGACAGTGTGCCAATTATGTCGTCAGCTTCATAGCCCGGCATCTCAATCTGGTGAATGGAAAAGTTAGCAATTAGCTCCTTAATTCTTTTCAGTTGGGGAATTAAGTCCTCGGGAAAGCTTTCTCTATTCGCTTTATAAGCCGGATAGAGCTGGTGTCTAAAAGTAGGTTCTCTTGAATCGAAAACTACAG
>JAAYJM010000015.1 GCA_012522895.1 Ignavibacteria bacterium | reverse complement strand
ATATTCGTTTTTCTTGATTATAGCCATTGTAGTCGATAGATTGTGAATAATCAAAGCGGCATCAATTTTAATCATAAATACTTAATAGTTATAGAAAAAATGGAATATAAGTTAATAGAATTAGAGACAAATAATTTCGAATTATCAAATAAAAATCGAATTGTCAATCACTTCAACAGCGTTTATAGCAGAGAAGATCTTTACTTTGACTTAAAAGATGACAAGCTGCTTATTTACTTGCGTCAATTAGATTTTTTTACTTTTAAAGATAATGTTGAAAAGCTTTTAGAAGGAAAAAGTGAAGACGAGGAAGCTCAGCTAATCAGTGGAATTTTCAAAAAAATTGATTCAATCAAGAGCTACGGTATAAAAAGCAAAAAGCGTTTATATGTTAATTATAATAAAGAAAGGAAAGTAGCTAACAGGCAAGCTAAAGAGAAAAAAAGAACTGTTGCTTTTTATTCAAAAAACAATGAATTTTCGAAAAATAATAATCCAGTTCCAGAAGAATATATAAACTGCATAATCGCAAGCGACAGCGAAACTTTTTTGAAAAAATTGCCAGATAATTGTATTGATATAATCCTTACTTCGCCTCCGTATAATTTTGGTTTGGATTATGAATCGACAGATGACGACCATAAATGGGAAAAATATTTTGACAAACTGTTTGCAATATTTGACGAGTGTATAAGGGTGTTAAAATATGGCGGGAGAATTTTGATTAATATACAGCCGCTTTATTCGGACTATATTCCCAGCCATCATATAATTAGTAATTATTTTATGCAAAAAAAATTAATTTGGAAAACAGAAATAATTTGGCAAAAGAATAATTATAGTGCAAAATTTAGCTCTTGGGGAAGTTGGAAAAGTCCCAGCAACCCATATTTAAAAGGCACTTGGGAGTTCATTGAGGTATTTTGTAAAGGAACAATGAAAAAGGACGGCTTAAAAGAAAATATTGACATAACTAAGGAAGAATTTAAAAAATGGGTTAATGCTGAATGGAGTATTGCGCCAGAAAGAAATATGAAAAAATATGATCACCCTGCTATGTTCCCAGAGGAGCTGGTAAGGAGAGCAATTAAACTTTTTTCGTATAAAAACGATATTGTTCTCGATCCCTTTAATGGCGCCGGAACTACTACTTTTGTAGCAAAACAGCAAGAAAGAAGGTTTATCGGTATTGATATTTCTGAGCAGTATTGCAATACTGCAAAAAACAGATTGGAGGAGTTACTGTTTTAATGAAAGTAAAAACAAAAAAAAGTATTGCAGAAATAATAAATGCGTATAATTTTTTAGTAAAAGGCTTAGACCAACAAGCAAAATTAGAAAAATCAAGGGCTTATGGCGGGGTGCTTCGTCAAGCCAAAGGTGCTTTAGTTGAAACAATATGCTCGGGATTAATACAAGTTGCTTGGGATGAATTAGAAGTAAAGGATAAAAAATTAAATTTTAGCACCAAAAAAATTAAAATACCAATAAAGCAAGGTTATATTGATAAAATTAAAGATGAGCAACTAAAAGAGTATATTAAAAAAAATATTGATAAGTATTTTTATGGTCTAAGGGTAGATAAGCACATTTACATTGATGATAAGTTTTGCTTTGCTGTCGAATGCAAGGCTTACACAGAAAATGCTATGCTAAAAAGGATTTTGGTAGATTTTACTTTATTAAAAACAGTTTTTCCAGACAGCGACTTCGTCCTATTTCAATTAGAAAGCCAGCTTGGGGGTGATTATAGTGATGCAAATATAAAAATAAAGACTGGCAGTCCATCAACTCAAACGTTAATATCTTATTTTGACATTGATTTAGTGATTATTACCCTATTAGAAGGCGAAAGGAAAATAAGCCAGCCTATTCATAAGCCGGAGTTTTTTAAAGAATTAAATGAAAAGTCTATAATAGAATCTTTTAATTTTTTCAAGGGTATATTAATTAAACATCTTATAGATTAGCATTTGGAAATGCTGAGTGAAAATTCTATTATTATGTATAAGAAAAAACCAAGCAAGCACTAGTAATTTTGCAGTTCTCAGTATATTTTGCTTGATAATGACAGATTATAACTGCTTTTCGATATATTATGAAAACCATAATAAAAATTATAATAATAAATTGCTTTTTATTTTTAATTGCAAATAAAGAGATTTTTGCGATTAATTATTGGTCCGACCCGCAAAATATCACATTGCTAAATTCAAAAGCAGATGATTTTGCACCTTGCTGGAATCCTTTTCAAAACCTGCTATATTTTAACTCAACAAAAGAAGGCTATTCATATTATTATACCTCAAAATTTGAAAATGGAGTTTTTTCAATTCCAGAAAAAATAAAAGGACCGCTTAATCAAAGCAATAACAATCAAGCATACATTACTTTTGAAAGCGAGGAGCTTGCCTACGTTTCAACTTTTGAGCAGTATAGCCGGCAAGCTCTAGTAAATATTTTTACATCATACTTTAAAAAGAATGAATGGACCAAGCCAGCGCTGCTAAACGATTTATCAAGTGAAAGTTTTTCAGGGCAGGCGACAATTTCTCCCGACAATAAATTTATCATTTTTGCAAGCAATAAGGGCAGCGAGCAAGTTGATAGCGATCTTTGGATTAGCTACAAGGAAAGCAATGGCGAATGGAGTGAAGCAACTCCAATCACTGTTTTAAATAGTTCTGGAAACGAATTAAGGCCCTTTCTTGCAACGCAAGACACAGTTTATTTTTCTTCAAATGGCTGGGGAGGACTTGGTGGCTACGATATTTTCTATTCTGTTTATGAAAACGGGAGCTGGCAAAAACCTTATCCCTTAACAGAATTAAATACAGAATTTGATGAAAGCGATTTTGCCGTTTTACCAAATGGCTATGCTGTTTTTTCTTCTAATCGTCCCGGCGGGGCTGGTGGTTTGGATTTATATTTAACTAAAAGAGAGATTGGAATTGAAAGCAGTCCAGCTGAGAATGAAATTGAAATCTCTATTTCTAGCCAAAGCACTACAATCTCTTATACAATAGAAAAATCCAAGCTCTTGCTTCCGATTATTCCTTTTATTAGCTATGAAGCAGGCTTTTTTGATAACATAGATAACGAAATTGAAAGCAGTATTTTTAATAGTAAATTTTTACAATTAAGCTCGCTCAAGAAAATAGCTGAACGAATGGAGGCGAATCCCGACATCGAATTAATGTTTGAGTGCTATTCTGATGAAAACAAGCAATACATTCTTGAAGATTTTTTAAAAAACTTGATTTCAAATTTTACAAAATGTTGTGATATTTCTAAAGAAAGATTAGCTTATACTTTTTTAGAAAGCGAAGACGCTTCCAACTTAATATTAATAAAATCAAACAACAGCAAGATTTTCGAGCCGCACTATTTTGCAATAGAGAAAACTGAATTTACTCCACATATCCTAAATGTGTCGCTAAGGGTTAGACCAGCCGAAGAAATCAAATTTTTAGAGAGCTATTTGTCTTTTAAAGGCAAGGAAATTTTGTTGGATAAAAGTGAAAGCGCCTCTTCTGAATTTGATATTGACTTGGAGAGTTTGAAAGTTAATCCCACAAATTTGGAGTCCATAATAATTCGGACTAAGGTAATCGACAAAGAAAATCAAGAGCACATACAAGATTTTTTAATAAGTATTTTTGAGCAGCAAGCTCGAGAAAGAAACTATACTATCAATCAAAATGGAAAGGAATACTATGCTTTCCCGATTTTAATAGAAGATGATAATCTCTTTTTAATCCATAATTATCAGCAGTATTTTGTAAAAATAAAAGAATTGGATTTGCTGAATAAAAAAGTTTTATTAATTACAAATAAGGAACTTGCAAATAAACAAAAAAACTATCTTGTTGGATTGCTCTCGGAAAAATTTGCTGTCTCTGGAAAAAACATTGAATTTAGCAATTTTAAAAACCAAGGTCAGCTCTTCGAACAAGAAGATAATGAGTTTTTACATTTAATAATATTGGTAGAAAAATAGGTCTTTTAGTAATTCTCTTTCTGCAAAGCTTCAATTTGCGTTTGTTTTAGTCCGGTTATATCAGCTATTTCTTTAATAGGATACCCTTTGTTCAATAAGTTTTTTGCAATCACCATCCGAGCCTCTAAATCCCCAATTTTTTCCCCAATTTGTATGCCTCTTTTTTCTCCGATTTGCTCCCCGATTTGCTCTCCAATTTGTATGCCTCTTTTTTCTCCAATAGTTTGCGCATCATAAATACGTTGGTTTTCATCTAAGGTAGCTTTTTCTCTGAACGAGATTAATTCCCTTAT
>JAAYJM010000198.1 GCA_012522895.1 Ignavibacteria bacterium | reverse complement strand
GCATGTTATTTAAAAAAGTATTAAATTGCTTTTAAGAATTATAAGAAAATAAATGTGAAAAAATAAACGTGAAGACTCTTTTAAGTGGAAAACACAGAACAGTCCTTTCTCCCCCGCCAGCGGGGGTAGATCTTGCCAAGTCATTCTGAACGCAGTGAAGAATCCAGAAAGCCTTTTAACCGCAAAAACTCTGGATTCCTCGCTACGCTCGGAATGACTAGGTAAAAAATCCACCCGCCAGCGGGGGACAGTCCAATAAATGAAAAATCAAGCAATCTTTCAATCAAGAAAATCAAGGTTCACAAATGGAAAGACAATAAATCATTGAATTTATATTAAGCCCTTGTTTTTATTTACTATTTCTTTTGCTAAATCGAGATAATTTTTTGCGCCTACGCTCACAGCATCGTATAATAAAACGGGCTTTCCGTGACTTGGCGCCTCTGACAAACGAACATTACGATATATCACAGTTTTAAAAGCATTGTGTCCAAAATGACGAATCACCTCATCTACCACCTGATTAGATAGCCGCAAACGAGTGTCAAACATCGTAAGCAGCACCCCCTCAATATCTAAAGCTGTATTCAGTCGATAGCGGACAATGGAAATTGTATTAAGCAGCTGTCCCAAACCCTCCAAAGCATAGTATTCGCATTGAACAGGAATTAGCACCGAATCTGCCGCCGTAAGTGCGTTTAAAGTAAGTAAGCCAAGCGAAGGCGGACAATCAATTATAATAAACTTGTAATCACTTTTTAACTCATCTAAAATGCTTTTCAACACCATTTCGCGGTTAGTTTTGCCAACAAGCTCAATTTCTGCACCGACCAAATTGATGTGCGAGGGCAAAACATTTAGGTTTGGCATAATGGTTTCTTTTATCACATCTTTTACAGAGTGATTGTTTATAAGACACTCATAAATAGTAAATTCGAGCTTTCGCGATTCAATTCCAAGTCCATTGGTTGCATTAGCCTGCGGGTCAATATCCACAAGCAAAACGGGATATTCCGCCGCCGCCAGCGAAGCCGCTAAATTTATTGAAGTTGTAGTTTTTCCTACTCCACCTTTCTGATTTGCTATTGCTATAATTTTGCCCATATCACAAGCCGTATTTCAATTGATAATAGAAAAATGCTGTTAAAACTAAAGAATGAGTAATTTTCCCATCTAAAATATATTTTTTTATCTCGCTTAAAGGAACTAAAAGTAATTCAATATCCTCGTGCTGGTCAAATTTTTGACTTTGCATAAGCTTGCAATCAAGCCAAAGGTAAGAATTGCAAGTATTATTTAAAAAAGCTGGGTTGGGAAGATTTTCGCCGAGCCAAATAGAAGGTTTAAGGCTGCCGTAGCCTGTTTCTTCTAAGCACTCGCGTTCCGCCCCAGCTTGCGGACTTTCGTCATCTTGCACAAGACCACCGGGCACCTCCAAAGTTATGTCATCAATTCCATGCCGATATTGCTTGATTAGCACTACTTCTTTGTTTTTTGTAATAGGAATTATATTCACCCAGCGAGGGGAGTTGAGGACGATAAAATTACCTTCTTTGTCCTGCTCTGGATGTTTGCGTGAATACCAAACAGCATCGAATATTTTTAAATCTGTTTTATCGCTTTCTTTTATTGTAATCCATTTTTTCATACGTTTTTTTCAGTTTAGAGCAAAGAAATATATACTAAACCTAAATTATTTTTTATATAGCAAATCTATTGTTAAATTCTTTTTGTTATAATAATTTTCACACTATTCACTCTCAATATCATTTAGAAAATCTACAACTGTGCCAAATTTTGCTATTTTTGATTTAATTGCATCAAGAGTGATTTTGCCATTCACAGCAATTTCGTTTCTTCTTCTTTCGGAAATTCGTTTTTTAAATAAATCAAGGAAAATAATTTGCTCGTCTTCACTCATTTTTTCAGCTAAATTTAACACTGTATCTATTGTTGCAGCTTGCATCAAGGTCTCCTTTATTTATTAAAACAATGAAAATAAGTAATGCCAACATTTCAATTTCCTTTTCAATGTCCATATTTCTTTCAAAATTAGCAAACTATTAGCTATTTTTTGGTAAAATTATTCTTATGTTCGTTCCCTTGCCCTCCAGCGAATCGCAAAATATTTCTCCATTATGCTCGCTAATTATTTGATATACTATACTTAACCCAATTCCTGTGCCATAATTTTTAGTAGAAAAGTATAAATTGAAAATCTTTGATTGATGCTCCTTTGAAATCCCTTTGCCATTGTCAGAAATATCAATGATTATTTTGTCAGTTTGCTGGGCAGAAATATTTATTTCCCCTTTGCTTTCTATTGCCTGAATAGCATTAAGTAGCACATTTAAAAGAGCTTGCTTGATCTTTTTATCATCAATTTTAGCTTCAAGCGTATCAGTATAGTTTTTCTTAATCTCAATATTTTTCTCCTTTGCCTGCGATTCGATTAAATTAAGCACTTCATCAATTAATTTTGATAAATTGCAGCTTCTTTTGTTAAGTTTACTCGGTCGAGCAAAATTTAAAAACTGCTTGACTATATGATTTACCCTCGCTACCTCGCTTCTTACAGTTTTCACTAATTTGCTATATTCATCTGCATTTTCCTTTGGCTCAAATTCATACTCAAAGCGCTGAGCTATAACACTTATTGAGTTCAAGGGGTTACGTATTTCATGAGCAACGCCTGCGGCAAGCTCTCCCATAGCAGTCATTTTTTCGCGTATTTCTAATTTTTTTTGTATTTGTCGAAAATCAGTCAAATCCTTAATCAGAGCAACAACAAGTTCGATTTCTCCGTTTTGATTTTTAATAGAACTGCTTGCTATCCCAAGTGTTTTTTTCTGCTTTTCGT
>JAAYJM010000197.1 GCA_012522895.1 Ignavibacteria bacterium | reverse complement strand
GAACGGCACAGATATTGAAAATGCTTTTACAGAGTGTTGAAGAAATTGAGAAAGAGCCTTCAAAAACAAATTGGAGCTGAGCAATAGATTTGCTGATGCACGATAGACTTTTTTGAAAATATAATCAGCGAAAGTCTTTGTATTATAAATTATTTAGCTTGAGCTTTCTCAATTTCTTGATTAATAAATGGATAAAATCCAACGCTTATGTGGCATTCATTTTTTTCTAAATTAAGCGCAATAAAGCAAGGACATAGCTTTTTAAAGAAATTAAATGAATGCTAATAATGAACAATAAAACAAATTTGGTTAAAAATGAGCAACAAAGTAAATATTTCAGAAAAGAGCGAAAAGTTAAAAGAAAAATTATTTGAACTTCGCAATGAGCTTTTATCTGTTTTAGATAAATGGTTCTATCTCGTCAACACTGTGCAGCCAAGAATAATGTTTCAATATGACAGCTTATTCGGCGATCTGGAAAGCGAAATTGACGATAAATTAAAAATAGCTCATTTGCTCGAAAGAAAATCCCAGCTGATTAATACTCGAATTAAAAGTGGAGAAAAAATTTCTAAAAACACTATTGAATTTATTAATCAAGTTGTTGAAAAAGAAGTAGAAATCGTTAGCAGAAATTGTTCAAATAATTATCGAACTCAATATAAAGCAAATAATAGCTATCAATACCAAAATGATTATTTTTATTTTTCATCAAAAAAGCAAAAAACATCGTATCAAGGCTTTTCTTACATTAACTCAAAAGAAAGAGCAAGTAAAAAATTTACTGCCCAAGTTCCTTGTTTAGAAAAGGAAAATATTTCGACTTGCTATCGCTCTATTGTTAAAAAGCTGCACCCAGACGTTTCCGAATCAAAGGAGCTGTTCGAAAAACATTGGAACAATATTCAAACTGCATACAAAACGAAAGACGAGCATCGTATTAATCTTTATTATTGGTCTCTTTGCTTGATTGACGAAATAATAGAAAAGCATAAAGAAAGCGAATTGCTTAAAATTGCAGCTGAGCAGTTTAAAAATGAGCTCTTTAAGGAAAAGCAAAGTTTGGAAAATGCTTCGATGCAAGAGCCATACAATCTCGAAGACAAATTGAGCGATGCTTTTTGGATAATTCGTAGAAAACGACAACTTAGAGATAAAATCTTTCAAATAGACAGGCAAATCATTCGCAATAAGCATCTTCTTCAAAATATGATAAATAGCCATTCTTTATACCACTCGATTGCTTAAAGTTTCAATAGGGAATAATTGAAATTACAGGATAACATTGGGTTAGTGTCTTGGACAGCCTTTGACAAAATTACTTATATCATATATGGGGTAGTTTCGCTTTTGCAAATGAAATACCTCGAGCCAGACGAGCTCGGCTTGTTTGCTTTGCTTATTAATCTCCACACCTGGATTTTCGTTATTTCCGATTCTTTAGCCTTGCAAAATATCATTCAATTTGGTTTTGAGCGAGAAAGTAGAAAATTAGTAAACCTATACTCTTTAATACTACTATTAATTTTAACTGTTGGCAGTTCTTTACTATTCTTTTTATTCAGGTATCCACTATCGAATTTGTTTAGCGAAGCAAGAATCGTTAGCGTTGCCGAATATCTACCGATTTTAGTAATATTGACCATCCCAAGAGTATATTGCTTAAAATTTCTTTTTCGCGACCATAGAATGAGCGGAGTTTTTGCGGTTAATGCTTCGTTTTTTGGAGTGATGATTGCGCAAACAATTTATTATATAATTGCCTACAAAAAATTAGATTTCCAAGATATGTTTGTCATCTATTTATCTGGAACGCTTATCAGCTCAGTTCATTCAATAATTATCACGAGGAAAGAGCTTATTTTGGGATTTGTAGGAAAAATAAAATTGAAGAAAATGCTTAACTTCAGTTTCCCCTTGATGTTGAGCGCAACTGTTTATTCTTTACCTAAACAACTGGACATTTTTGTAATTCAATACTTTTTTTCTACAAATTCAGTTGGAATTTACTATTCAGCAAAAAACCTGTTTAGATTCTTCGATGAAGCGATAGCTGCGGCGCAAAGTCTGGTATATCCCGCTGCAGTGCGAAATATAAGCAAAAACAATTTTAAGCAGCTTAATGACCTTTACACAAAAGCTATTTCCTTTATTTTCATAGCTTTTATTCTTTGTGCTTTTACTCTTGAAATTGGACTTTCCGAGTATTTAATCAAGCTGTTTTTACCCGCGAAATACAATCTATCAATAAGCCATTTTAATTTAATGCTTTTCGCAACTCCATTTCTCCCTTTTCTCATCCTTTCCTCAGTAATCAACGCTTATGAAAAACCGAAGACCTTGCTAAAAATAGTAAGTATTTCCACTCTTTGCTCATTTGTAGTTCTATTCTTAGTTGGCATAGCTGGCAATGATCTTTATATCCCGCTTGGACTTATGACAAATTACATTGTTTTTGCTTTTGTAAGCTATTTTTGGGCTAATAAAAACATAGGATATAAATTCAAGCAAATATTCAGAGCAGTTGGCGATTCTTATCACTTTATTAAAAGTAAAAATAAAATATAAAAATAACAATAGACAAAAATTGCCTATCAATACTTCAATAAATTAATATTGCAATAAACCTATACTACTAAGAAATGCTGGTGCAGAAGGTGGGAGTCGAACCCACACGGGTGTTGAGCCCACTGGATTTTGAGTCCAGCGCGTCTGCCTATTCCGCCACTCCTGCGGTTACAGAAATCAGAAACCAGAAAGAAGAAAAACAGAAATCAGTGAGACTTCAGAAGTCTGTAAATTTTCCAATATCTAAATGAAAACAGAAATCTGTGAGATTTCAGAATAAAAATCAGAAGTCTACAAGATTTCAGTTTCCTGTATATAACCAAATGTCAAAT
>JAAYJM010000196.1 GCA_012522895.1 Ignavibacteria bacterium | reverse complement strand
GTATTATACGGCGGGTCAATATAAATCAACTTGATTTTTCCTTTATATACTTTTTCTAAAGAATGAAGGGCAAGCAAATTATTCCCTTTTATAATGAAATTATTTTCAATTATTGGCTTTTTTGGAAATGATTTGAAATTCTTTTCGCCGTCCTTATCAATATATTTAAAATTGCAAAATGCCTTTGCTTTACACAGACGAGTTATTTCATCGTAAGCAAGAATTTCATTATAAAAAATTTCATTTCTTTTATCGTCTTCTTTCGTCTGTCCTCCTTGCAAAACGCAATCTTTATAGGGCCAAACAAGCACGACATCGTTTTTCTTGCTCAATAATTCACCGTGAGGGTCCACCAACCCCATTTTATTTAGAAATTGAGTGTAACTATCGCTAAGATACATTTTGTTGCTAACAAATCTTTGAAATTTTACTTTGTCGAATACTGTAATACAACTGACATCGACAGTAAAATGCTTTTTCAGCTTATCATTTTTCAATACAGCTTTAATTACCTTTGGCTCTAATTTTAAAGCTTCTTCAATGATTTTTTGTTTCAGCGGTCTTCCGTCGCTGTCGAAATATCCATTTCCCTGTTCTTTAAGAAGCTCTAATAGTTCTTCATATAAATTATTTTTTTTCATAAGCCACTCCTTTAATAAAAAAACAAACTTCCTCTTAAAAAGGACAAATTTAATGAATAATCTTTAAAAACTAAAATTTAAGAACTTTTTACTTAATTCAAATTGCATAATAGAAAGTGAAATATTTTCCTTAATTTTGATCTTTTATATTTTAAATTTTTTGAGGAAAAAATGGCAGAAAAATTACGGACATTAGTCACATCGGCACTGCCATACTCGAATGGCTATTTGCATTTAGGACATCTTGCCGGTGCTTACCTCCCCGCCGATATATACGCAAGATTCAAGCGTTTGCAAGCTGAAGAACTGCTCTACATCTGCGGTTCAGACGAACACGGCGTCGCAATCACCATCGCTGCCGATAAAGAAAAAAGCAGTCCCAAGCAAATTATTGATAAATATCACTACGCAAATTACGAGGCATTTCAAAAATTTGGAATGTCTTTCGATATGTATTCAAGGACTTCACTGCCAGAGCATCGCGAAACTGCAAGAGAGTTTTTTAGCGACTTTTTGAAAAAAGGCTATCTGCTCGAAAAAGAAGAAGAGCAGTTTTTCGATCCAAAGGCAGAAATCTTTTTGCCCGACCGATACATTGAAGGTATTTGTCCAAATTGCGGCTACGACAAAGCGCGTGGGGATCAGTGCGATAGTTGCGGGGCATACTATAATCAAATAGATTTGAAAGAGCCGAAAAGCTTAGTTACGGGTGAAAAGCCAGTGGTTCGCAAGACGACACATTGGTATATGCAGTTCGATAAATTTCAGGAATTTCTGGAAAACTACATAAATTCAAAGGAAAGACGCTGGAAAGAAAACGTAGTCCAACAATCGAAAAGCTGGCTCAAGCAAGGACTTTCCGAGCGCGCAATAACGCGTGATTTAAGCTGGGGCATTTCTATTGAGGGCGTTGAAGGGATTGCAGCAGAAAAAGCAAAGGGAAAATCCATTTACGTTTGGTTTGAAGCAGTGCTGGGTTATATAACTGCCACAAAGCTTTGGGCTGCCGAGCAGGAAAAGCGCGGACTTGGCGCGGCTGAAGATTGGAAAAAATGGTGGAAAGACGCAGCCTCCCGCTACATCGCCTTCATTGGGAAAGATAATATAGTATTCCACACCTTGATTTTTCCGGCAATGCTGCACGCAAGGGACGATGGCTATATACTGCCAGAAAACGTTCCGGCGAATGAGTTTTTGAATTTAGAAGGGCAAAAGTTTTCAAAATCGAGGAATTGGAGTATAGATTTAATTGATTTTGTGAAGGATTTTCCGGAGGAGTATTCTATTGACAGCTTACGTTACACCCTTGCGATGAATCTTCCCGAGACACGCGATTCAGATTTTTATTGGAAGGATTATCAATCGCGGAATAATAACGAGCTTTCCGCAATTTTTGGGAATTTCGTCAATCGGACACTTGAATTTGTGCGTGCAAACTTCAATTTGCAAGTTCCAAATCTTCCAGAAAAATATAAAAATTTAGCTGAAGATTGGAAGTATTTTGCTGAGAATTACGATGATTTGAAAGGCGATCAGCAAAAATTTGAGCAGTATAAAAAAAGTTTTATAAAAAAATATTCTGAAAATGATTTTCAGATTTTAAGCACATTGCTTGCAAATATTGGCTTAGTTTCAAAGCATTATGAGAATTTTCGTTTTCGGGACGCGATTACAGAAACGATGAATATAAGTCGCGCTGCAAACAAATATTTTAATGACGAGGAGCCTTGGAAATCCGTCAAGCAAGACCGGGAAAAAGCAGCAAAATCGCTTTATATGAGCGTTCAGCTCTGCAATTCACTTGGGATTTTATTTGCTCCGCTTCTTCCTTTTAGCGCTCAAAAAATCTCATCTTTCTTTGGAAATAATTTTGAAACAGGAACACCGAATTACGATAACGAAAAAACGAATTTTTGGGAAAAAGCAAAATATCCATTGCTCGAAGAGGGTTTTCGCATTGTGATTCCAAATCAGCAAAGCGAAAAACCATTTGTTCTTTTTCCAAGGGTGGAGGACAGCCAAATAAAAAGTCAAATAGAAAAACTTTCCGTTCAGACCGAGGAGCAAGAGCCTTTAATCAGCTTCGATGATTTTATGAAAGTAAAATTTAGAACTGCAATAATATTGGAGGCAGAGAAAGTAAAAAAATCGAAAAAGCTCATTAAGTTGCAAGTAGATCTTGGAAACGAGAAAAGACAAATCGTTGCCGGAATTGCAGAGCATTATTCCCCCGAGGAGCTAATAGGAAAAACCATAGTAGTCGTTGCAAACTTGCAGCCGGCAAAGCTAATGGGAGTGGAGTCAAATGGAATGCTGCTCGCTGCAAATTCTCCAGATGGGAAACTTGCGTTAATTACGGTAGAAGGCGATAAAATTGAAGTTGGCGCAGAAGTAAGATAATTTAAAAAAATCAACGCAGAGAATCGTCTGCGTTGATTTTATATATTCCAAAAATATTTCACATTACATTAACTTGCGAATAAGTTCCGCTCCAAGCTCAAAAGCTTGTTTATTCAAAGGAATAAGCTTGTGATGTCTTTCTGGCAAAACTTGCTCTAATGCTTTGTAAACAGATTCTGGCTTCACAGCTTTTCTTGCTTCGATAAAAGCGCCAAGGATAATCATATTAAGGACTTTTGTATTTTTCAATTTCACAGCAGCATCGCTTGCCGGTATTGGATAAATATTAATATCCTCGCGAGTTGGTGGGATTAATATATTTGAACTATCGAAAATAATATTTCCGCCTTTTTTTACTTTAGGCTCAAATTTATCAACAGATGGCTGGTTTAATGCAACGACTGTGTCAAATGTCGATAAAATAGGCGAGCTAATCGGTTCATCGGAAACAATGGTGATACAGTTAGCGGTTCCGCCTCTCATTTCGGGACCATAAGAAGGCATCCAAGTAACTTCTTTATCTTCAATAATGCCGGCGTATCCGAGCAGCATCCCCATAGTAAGGACGCCTTGTCCTCCAAAACCTGAAAAGATTGATTCTTCTGTCATAATTATTTTACCTCCGGTTTCTTTAAATCGCCAAGTGGATAATAGGGTATCATTTTTTCTTCTACAAATTTATTTGCTTCAAGTGGGGTCATTTTCATATTCGATGGGCAGTTAGAAACTATTTCAATTAAGCAGTATCCCAAGCCCTGTTTCTGATATTCAAAAGCATTTTTCATTGCCCTTTTTGCCTTGCGGACATTGGCAACTGTGTGGACTGAATGGCGAGTTACATAAGCAGCGCCGGGCAAAGTAGCAACTAAATCACTAATTTTTAGTGGATGCCCTTGAAGAGCAACATCTCTACCAAAGGGGGAGGTTGTGGTTACCATACCGGGCAATGTGGTGGGCGCCATCTGTCCGCTTGTCATACCATAAACGCCGTTATTGATAAAGACAGTTAAAATATTTTCGCCACGATTTGCGGCGTGAATAGTTTCTGCCGTTCCAATAGCGGCAAGGTCGCCATCGCCCTGATAAGTGAAAACGTATTTATCGGGCATAGTGCGCTTAATTCCAGTTGCGAGAGCGCAGGCTCTTCCGTGTGCAGCTTCTTGCATGTCAATATTCATGTAATGGTAAGCAAAGACGGAACATCCAACAGGTGCTATTCCGATGGTAGTTTCTTGAATATCAAGCTCTTCAATTACTTCCATCAATATTTTATGAGCAACTCCGTGTGAGCAGCCGGGGCAGTAGTGGAGTTCAGTTTCGGTTAGCGTTCTTGGTCTTTGATAAACAAGATATTCTGGTTTTCGAATATCTTCGGCGCCAGTTTCATTTATTTTGTTATCAGTCATTATTTACTCCTTTATTTAATAAACTTTTTTTCAAAATGATCAAGTATTTCTTCTGGCGATGCAATCATTCCGCCCATTCTTCCATAGAATTCAACGCGCGTTTTTCCTTCGACTGCAAGGCGAACATCTTCAACCATCTGTCCTGCGTTCATTTCAACATCAAGAATTCCTTTGATTTTTGGTGCTAATTCAGCATATATATTTTTGGGGAATGGGAAAAGAGTTTGGGGACGGACCAAGCCGATTTTATAACCTTTTTCTCTTCCAAGCTGCATTGCTTTGGCGCAAATTCTTGAGCCAAGTCCGAAGCCAGTGAAAATATATTCTGCATCTTCGATGTTTGTAGTTTGATAGCGAACTTCTTCCTCTTCCATTTTCTTGTATTTTTCTTGAAGTCGAATGTTCACTTTTTCAAATAATTCTGATTCAAAGTGAAGCGAGGTGATGAATCTTCTTTCTCCGTTTTTCGGCTTGCCTGTAGTTGCCCATGGAAATTTTCTGTCAATTCTTTCTTGCTGCGGGAAAAGTTCAACTTTTTCCATCATTTGACCGATTGCGCCATCGGCAAGCAGCATCACCGGATTGCGATATTTTTCAGCAAGCTCAAAACCGAGTTTAACAAAATCTACCATTTCTTGAACGCTATACGGGGCAAGGACAAGCAAACGATAATCGCCATGTCCGCCACCTTTAACAGATTGAAAATAATCGCCTTGGGCAGGTTGGATTGTCCCAAGTCCCGGTCCTCCTCTGTTCACATTTGCTAAAAGGCATGGAATCTCAGCACCAGCCATATACGAAATGCCTTCTTGCATTAAGCTAACGCCGGGGCTTGAAGAAGTAGTCATCACTCTTTTGCCTGCACCTGCGGCGCCGTAAATCATATTAATAGCTGAAACTTCGCTCTCAGCTTGTAAAACAACCATACCTGTTCGCTTTGTGGCATGAATTGCTAAATATTCTAAAACCTCAGACTGGGGAGTTATTGGATAACCGAAATAAGCATCGCAGCCGGCAAGTATCATAGCCTCTGCGAGAGCTTCATTTCCTTTCATTAATAGTTTTTTTCCCATTTCAAATATTCCTTCTTATTTAATTATACTGCTTTCTTTTCAACTTTGCGATACACAGTTATTATCGCCTCCGGGCATATAATCGCGCAATTAGCACAACCAGTGCAGTTGTCGTTAATCTTGATTGAATACCGATACCCTTTCTTGTTAATTACCTCTGATAATGCTAAAGTGTTTTCAGGGCATACTTCGATGCATAATTCGCATCCCTTGCATTTTTCGATATCAACAACGATATCGCCATAAACTTTTGCCATCTTTACCTCTATTTATTGTATTAATCGAATATTATGATTTTATAAATATTGATTTATCAAATCTTTATTAATTAAAATATTAACTTAATAATAAAAAGTCAAAATTCAAAAAAAAGATTAAATTTCTTTTTCTTTCCTTGTTATTATTCCAATGAAAGCATAAGAAACTGCGAGTATAAAAACGCCATCTCTTTGCAAAAATTGAGTTGTTGAAAAGTCGGAAATTAATAGCAAAAGCAAGGAACATAAAGAAGCTAATGCTATTTTTTTATAAAATTCGTCTTTTATTAAACGCGAATAGTTCTCTGCTTTTATAATAAAATAAATAAAAGGATAGAGGAAAAAACAAAAAACGGGAATACCAAATCTATAAGCAAAAAACAAATATCCGTTATGAATGAAATCTGTTCTTCTCTCAAACTTTTTTATTGGCTCGTGAAAACTAAAAAATTTTCCCATACCATTCCCAGCTAAAGGGTATTGCTTAATTCTTTTTATTACAACCCTGTATTCGTCTAATCTTGATCGGACGGAAATATCCTTTTTCCCCTCCATCGATGATGTGAATCGCTGAGTGATTGCAGAAAAAACTACTTTGGAATTTCCTTTGAAAACAAAACTTATCATCGATAAAATTACAATTACTAATATCAAGGAATACCTTGCCAGCCGCATCTTTTGAAGAACAGGGACATATAAAAATATAAGGAAAATAAGCATTAATGCAATCAGCCAAAATGTCCTTGCAAAAGTAGAAATCAATGCGCCCGAGCTAAGCATAATTATGCCAATAAGTATTATTCTATTTAACAATTTTTTTTGGTAAAGCACAAAAATTGTCCCATAGCTAATCAAAACCACAAAAAGTGCCATGTTCAGCCTAATTGAGTGTATCAACTGCCATGCATATTTCAAATCTTTCATCGTTATTCTGTAATAGCCATAGTATTGCATAAATACTATATAAAGGATTGATAGTAAAAAGATTATAAGTAGCGTAAAAATATGTTTTTTTTCGCTAAAATACTCTCTAATTGGGAAATAATACAGAACGAGAGAAAGTAGGGTAAACTCTCTAAACCAGATTAGTAAAGTAACATCGTTTAAAAAAGCAATAAAAAAGTTTAGCAGGACAAAGAAATAAAATAGAAGTATAGAAAGGTCAGCGTAGTTATCAACTAATTTTTTCCTTTTTACAGCAAGCTGCCAAAAAAGCCAAATGAACAAACTGCCATTATAAATTGCTGCAATAATAACATCAACAACAGAAATGCCCTCTTCGCTATCGCTGAAAAAAAGGAATGAAATAGCGGCTATCGTATAAATCCAAAATCGTTGGAGTTTCTCTTGCACTTTACATTGTTTTTATTTAAATTAATTATTTGTTTTGCCGAGCGCCAGAAGAATTTTTGACGCTATATCTGTCATTATACCTGCGCTTGACTGCCCTAAAATTTTCAAAAAGAATTATGATAAAAATGATAAGAGCAAGCGAGCCTATGGCAGAGCCAGCAACGATTAAAGAGCGTTTCGGTAAATCTTTTTTTTCTGGCGCAATCGCCTCGTCTAAAACGAATAAAGTCTGCTGATTTCTAATCTCATCTAAGCGTGCCTCCTCAAGCATTGGCAAGAGCAATGCCTTTACTTTCATAAAAGTTTCAAGCTCCGCATACATCCTCAAATACTCAATAGCAACTTTTGCCGATTCGTCTAATGGGAAATTTCCCGCAAATCCCGAGCTTCTCACAATCCCTTGCAATTTTTTCTCCAGCTCATCAACTATATTTTGCTGCATTTTTGTATAAGAATCAGCAGCGCCATACTTATTTGCTAAGACTTCAAGTAATATTTCCTGCTTAATTTTTTCAGATTTTAAATCAGAAAAAGAGCTGCTGATTGCCTTTGCCTGGTCTTCAGGTGAAAAAATTAAATACTTCCTTGAATATTCTTGTAATGAATCTGCAATCACGGCAAAGACAGAGTCAGTTTGCTGCATTCTTCTTTCAAGATGCTCCCGGTTTGTCCTTGCTTCTCTATTAAAAATATCTTTGCCAACCCCGTTTGCAATGTCAATATATGCTTTAACCATAGCGGCAGCGGTATCGGGATTTTTATCCCAAATTGTAATTGTGTAATTGCCTTCAGATTCAAAAGTTATCTCAATATTACTTTCAAATTCCTTCCTTGTGTTGGTCATAATATATTCTTTGATTTCATATTTATTAGGAAGATCGAATAATTTTATTACGCTATCTTTAACAGTCCTGCTTTCCAAAATAACAAGAAAGCTATACTGCTCGCCAGATGAGCCAGTTCCACCCATTTTCGTTAGCCCAAAATCTTTTAAAGCTGAAGATATGTTGCCAATCGCGCCCTGCAATAAAGAACTGCTCTGCTTTGGCGGTATTAAGCTTGTTGATGCGGCATACCAGTTCGGCAAAAGCAAGGAAATCACAACCGAAGCAATTATTGATACTATTACAACGGAAATAATTAATATTTTGTATTTATAAAGCAAGCCAGTAAAATAAATCGAATCGTATTCAGTTAGCACTTTGCTTGAAATTTCTTTTTTGTTCTGCTCTTGATTTTCCATCTTTATTTTTCTATTGATATTGGATTTTTTAAAAAGGGCGGTTTGTTAAAATCGTCATTTATTGCTTTGATTTCTCCATCTTCAAAAAGTAGGTCTCCTGTGATTATGCTTGCCGGAAGATAAGACCTCCCACCAGAGATAAATGTAGAAACTACTGCCGGGGCAAGAAAGTTTAATGCGTAATAATTATTCGATGCGTTTATAATTTCTTTGAAAGATTGCTGCGTAATCTGTTTAAGTTCTGTCCCGCGAAGTAGCTTTTCAGTTCCATCTGGAAAAACTTTATAGACCTCAACCAATGGAATTGTATTCTGCTGTCGGCTGATTGGGAAATCACCTTGGGAAAGCCTGTAAATGCCTGTATATAAAATATTTGTGTTCATCGCCTTTCTTACGATAATGCCAAAAGGAAGCTCGCGATCTTTGCAAAGTTTTAGCATTTTTTCCTTTAATTCTTTTGGCGTAAAAGAATGACTTTTATCGGAATTTAGCTCAAGCACTGCAAACATAGGCGCGCCCATACGAAAATGTCCATTGCTCTGGCGAATCCGCTTAATCGGAGTGCGCGAGGAAACTAAGCTCTTTAAATATCCTTCTTTAACCAAATTGACATTTTGCGACAAAACGCCCTCATCGTCCAAATTGAAACTGCCGATTAAAGTAGTTTTTCCAAATTTTTCCTTCAATGGACTTGCATCTATTGATAAAAATTCCGGAAGCACTCGCCCTCCTATTTTCGATTGGAAAGCGCCGTAAAGCTCGCTTGTTTGCACTCCTTGTGCTGTTAAAGGACTTCGCTGGGCAACTAAATGCGGAGCAAAGGCTTGGGCAAAAACCTCAGCCGCCGCTTGTCCTTCAAAAATGATTGGACCTGAGTAGGAATCCTCCAATATATCTGCTTCAAGCATATCAGAAGTTGTTTTTGCAAGTATCCTTGTCGCTTTGAGCAATGAATCCAAAGCTGGCAAATCGCTGGGAGTTTTTCCATAAACAGAATAGAAATTAGAAATTGGCATTCCGTCTTTTGCTTGCGAGATGGCGCAAATCTCTAAGCCAGCAAACATTTCATTTTTAACATATTTACGTCCTTCGCTATTCAGATAATAGATCGTTTGTGGCAAAAATTGATAAGAGGCAGATGAGTTAAAAATATCGGGATAATCACGAAACAATGCCGATGTTTGTTTGCATATATTTTCAATTTCGCTTAGCGAGGGAAGGGGTATTTCTTTTGCTTGAATAAAAGTTTCGGGAGCTATTTGTAGATAATCTTCAATTGTGTCTTTTCTCATTTTATTTTTCAGTGCCGATTCCTTTTTTGAATAGACCTCGGCTGCTCTTTTGTATGCGGCATCAGTTGCAAGCCATAGCTCTCGCCGAAGTGCTGAATAATCTAATTCTAAAGGGACTTGGCGATTTTTAAAACGCTCCTCATCATCTCCACTTCCGAAAAGATTTAGACCAAAATCGAAGAAATTTGTATTATCGAATTTGTAATCGCCAACGCGAACAGAAACCGATAACACTGCGATTTGGCTATTATCCGATTCGACGGTATGCCCCAACACAGCTTTTGCTGAATATGCGCTTTCAATGAGCAAGCTATATTCAACGTAATATGGTTTTTGAAGCAATTCGAGTTGAAGCTCCGACAGGGTGCGGCTTATTTCATCTTGCATAGCTCGAAATATTTCATCTTGCTCGAGTGCTTTCAAAGAAATATTTGCAAGAAGTAGAAGCGTAAAAACGATGAGATTAAGTTTTAATGTTTTTTTCATTTTTTTGAATTGAAACTATTACATATAATTTTAAGAAGACGAGTAGACTGAAAAAAAATTTTTATTTTAAAAGAAATTGCTTATTGTGGGACTTGGCTGCAAATTCTATATTGAGATTTCGCTGCTTTTTCTTTCAAAATATCCCCTTGGATTTTACTAAAAAGGAAATTAATATTTTAACGTATATAAGATAAAAAGCTATTATAAACAAAAGCAAGAAAATAACATTTATTTTATAACATAATTTTTTTATATTTGCAAAAACTATATTTACTTATAATTATGAAGAAAACGGGGATGCTGAAAACCGAATAGAGTAAGCATTAATAAATAAATAACGTTATGGGACAAATGGTTCAAAGGGGTAAAGAACTCATTAGAATTAACCCCAGCAACAGACACAAAATCGAGTATTCTACCAATAGCGGCAGATCTTGGGTCTTGCGGCACTCAGGCACTTTTTGCGGTGAATTTAATGAATTGACTGATAACGGCAAAGAAATCTTGGGTATGACTTCAAAAGGGCTTTACTACTCTACCAATGAAGGAAGAACTTGGGTTAAAAGGAGTTAAGCTAAAGCAATATGCAGAAGCGCTGTCCGCAGCGCTTTTGCAAAACCAACTTTCGCTGAGATTTCGTAGGTGGGAGTGGAAACTCGGGATTATAGAGAAAAGAATAAAGATGGACTCCACCTGGG
>JAAYJM010000195.1 GCA_012522895.1 Ignavibacteria bacterium | reverse complement strand
AGCTAAGAGATTTTAATAAAATGAGTGCAGAAATTGAGATATTAAAACGTGAAAAAGAAGAAATAAAAGAGCAAGTAAGTTCCGAAAAAGAAAAGGAGTTCAGCAAAAAACTTCAAGAGGAGCGAGAAAAAGTTTCTCAGCGAGTCGAAGACGATTTTAAATTGACCTTGAAAGAACGCGATAAAACAATAGAAGATATGCACAAGCAAATTGAGGACTTGAGAAAGCGAGCCGAACAAGGCTCAGTGCAGTTGCAAGGTGAGGTCCAAGAGCTTGAAATAGAAAAAACACTGAAAGAGCTCTTTCCTTTTGATGAAATAATTGAGGTGAAAAAAGGTGTTCGAGGCGCCGACATCACTCAAATTATTAAAAACAGTACGGGAGATCTTTGCGGAAAGATTTACTATGAAAGCAAGCGAACCAAAAATTTCGATAAAAATTGGATTAGCAAGCTAAAAGAAGACAATTTGCAAGAAAAAGCGGACATTTTGGTAATTATTTCTGAGGCAAAGTCCGATGGACAATGCAAATTCTTTTTTAAAGATGGCGTTTGGATTTGCTCTATTCGTGAATACCCTTGGCTTGTTCCGGTGCTTCGTTATAGCGTGCTTGAGGTTCATCGAGTTGCTATCACAAACGAAGGCAGGGAAACGCGAATGGAGATGCTTTATAACTATTTGACAGGTCAAGAGTTTCGCGGGCAGTTTGAAGCAATGCTCGATGGCTTTTATTCGCTGAAGAAAAATTATGAAAAGGAAAAAATGCAAATTCAAAAAATATGGGGAGAACGCGACGCACAATTAGAAAAAATTCTTAATAATAGCTCCTACTTTTATGGCAAAATTAAAGGCATTGCCGAATCCGCTTTGCCAGACATTCCTTTTTTTGAAGCAATTAAAGATGAAAAGCTACTTGAATAAAAGACGCTCAAAAGTTTTTCAAACGAAATTATCTTTTTTTAGCAGTCTCTTTCCATCGAATCTTAAAAGCATCCCCCTTGCTTTTATTTCTACCGCAAATTGCAAAATTCAATATAAATAACTTGTTTAAAAATAAGAATATCGTTAATTTTGATTTTTTACTAAAATAAAAGGGAAAATACTAAATACTTTGAGTCAAAAAAGAAGTAAACCAAGAACAGCAAAAGGCTTAGCTGCCTTATGCGCCAAGCTTGCTGATGAAATAATTGCAAGCTATATTTATATAATGGACTTAACGAGTATTGAAAGCTCGCCAGCCGATTATTTTGTCGTATGCTCCGCAGAATCGGACATTCAAGCTCGCGCTATTGCTGAGCATATTGTGCTGGAGTGCAAACATACTGGACTTCAAACTCCAAAAGTGGAAGGCACAGAAAACGCACAGTGGATTTTACTCGACTTTTTCGATGTAGTTGTCCACGTAATGCTAAAAGAAACACGCAATTTCTATAAGTTAGAGAGCTTGTGGGGCGATTCTAAATTCTATCAGCTGAGCGGCAAAGGAAGGATTAAGCCTATTAAAAAGAACGATTTATTTAAACAGAGCGAAGCAGAATGAAGCATCAGATTGTAATTGAGATATTTAGTGAAGGACTAAAAAAATTGGCTGTCTCCG
The DNA here is from genome assembly GCA_012522895.1 of Ignavibacteria bacterium. Taxonomy (GTDB): domain Bacteria; phylum Bacteroidota; class Ignavibacteria; order Kapaibacteriales; family UBA2268; genus JAAYJM01. The sequence continues at coordinate 38,810 of JAAYJM010000195.1, read as the reverse complement.
ACCTCAGCTTGCTACAATTTGAAACTCCCAATAACCCCGAACACGGCGACCTTTCTACAAATATCGCAATGAAACTTGCAAAGCAGCTGAAAAAAAAGCCACTTGACATTGCAAATGAACTAATTCAAATTTTAAGTTTCGATAGCAGGCAAATTCATTCAATAAAAGCTATTAACCCCGGTTTCATCAATATCAAATTTACAAAACAATATTTTCTTGATTGCTTTAAAGAGCTTGCCCAAAAAGGCACTGAAATTGGACGGCTTAATATTGGAAAAAATAAAAAAGTAAATATTGAATTTTTGAGTGCTAACCCTACGGGCTTGCTCCATTTGGGGCATGGTAGAAATGCCGCAATTGGAGATACTATTGCAAATATTTTGCAATGGTGCGGCTATCAAGTAACCCGCGAGTATTATTTTAATAATGCGGGCAATCAAATGAATAATCTTGCGAAATCCATTTACGCAAGGCACAGGCAGTTACTTGGCGAGCAGGATTTCCCTTTTCCTGAAGACGGCTATTTTGGTGATTACATTAAAGATATAGCTCAAAATATAATCGAAAAGCACAAAGATCGCTTTAAAGAAAACACAGCAGAAAACCTGAATGAAATAAGGAAAATTGGGGAAAAATATTGCTTCGATAAAATAATTGCGACATCAAAGCATTTAGGCGTTCATCACGATGTTTATTTTAATGAAGACAGTCTTTATAGCAGCGGCGAAACCCAAGACACTATTAAGGCTTTAAAAGAAAAAGGGCTGATTTATGAAAAAGACGGCGCCTCTTGGCTAAGCTATACAAAGCTCGGTATGAAAGAGGACAGGGTGATTATCAAATCAAGCGGCGAGCCAACATACCGCCTGCCCGACATTGCATATCATCTAAATAAATTAAAGCGCGGATTCGATATTATAATAGACGTGCTTGGCTCTGACCACATAGCCTCAGCGCCAGACGTGATTCGTGCAGTGGAGGCACTTGCTTACGATTCAAGCAAAATAAAAATCCTTTTCTACCAGTTTGTTACATTAACCGAGGCTGGCGAGCAGGTAAAAATGTCCAAACGCTCTGGCAAGTCCTATACATTAGACGAGCTTTTGGAGGAAGTGGGTGCTGACGTGGTGCGATTTTTCCTTTTAATGCGTGCTTCTACGACCCATCTTGAATTCGATTTGGCGCTTGCAAAAGAACAAAGCGAAAAAAATCCGGTTTTTTACTTGCAATATGCCCATGCTCGCATTTGTTCTATACTTGCCAATGCCCAAGAAAAAGGAATGGAAATAGACTCAAAGCCAGATTACTCCAATCTTCAAACTAAGGAGGAGTTAGCTTTAATCAAGGAAATATTGAATTTTGAAGATAAAATAGAGCTTGCCGCAAGCAAATTAGAAACTAACATAGTTACGGAGTATTTGCGGAATTTAGCTGCTCTTTTCCATCAGTTTTATCATAATTGCAGAATTATTGATGCAGATGCTCAGCTTTTTCAAGCAAGAATAAATTTAGCTTTGACCACAAAAAACATACTATTTAATGGGCTTAAAATACTCGGTATTTCTGCCCCAGAAAAAATGTAATAAATTTCATTTTATAATCCTTAAAAGGGAGAATTGCTATGTCTAATGTCGTTTATATGACAAAAGAGGGAGTTCAGAATTTAGAAGAAGAAATTCATTATTTAAAAACTGTTGAGCGTAAGGAAGTAGCTCAAAAAATTGCAGATGCACGCTCTCACGGTGATTTATCTGAAAATGCTGAATATGATGCTGCTAAGCAACTCCAAGAGCTTCTTGAAATAAAAATTAATAAATTAGAAAGCACTTTGGGACGCGTTCAGGTGATTAGACCCGATGAACTCCCAAACGACAAGGTTTACATTCTTTCAAAAGTAAAGGTTCAGAACAAAAAGAACAATGCAATTTTGGAATATATGCTCGTTAGCGATGCCGAAGCCGATTTTGAAAAGCAAAAAATTTCCGTCCTCTCGCCTATTGGCAAAGCTTTAATGGGAAAAGCTATTGGCGAGCAGGTCGAGGTCAAAGTTCCAGCGGGAAAACTGCTTTTTGAAATTTTGGAAATAAATAGATAATCTTTTAAAAAAAAATAGAAAAAAAATGCACTATATAACAAAAATAACGAACTTTTCAGCTTCTCATCGCGTTTTCAATCCAGAGCTAAGCGACGAAGAAAATGAAAAAATATTCGGTAAATGCAGCAATAAAAATGGGCACGGGCATAACTATAAATTGGAGGTAACAGTTTGCGGAGATATAAACCCTCTTACTGGTTATGCTATTGATTTAAAAATACTTAAAAGCCTTATTGAAAAGGAAATAATTGAAAAAGTTGACCACAAAAATTTAAATACGGATCTAGATTTTTTAAAGAATCAAATACCCTCGATTGAAAATCTTGCGACTGCTTTTTGGCAAATTTTAGAAAATAAATTACCAAGTGGAAAACTTTATAAAATTAAAATTTTTGAAACAGATAATAGTTTTGTAGAATATTATGGCAATTAATGAAAACATCAGAAAAAATTTAAACAAAAAAACAGATTTAATAAATATAGACCTTGAAAACAACTTTTCTGCAATAAAATATCCCCAGAAAAGCCAAATGGGTTATGAGCTTTTCGATGCAAACGATAACCGCGAGATAAATCAAGAAGAACGCGCTGAAATGCTTGAACAGCTTGAGCAAAAATTTTTGGAAATCATGGATATTTTGCGTATTTCGAGAAACGACCCCAATAGCGAAAAAACAGCGAGGCGTCTTTCCAAAATGTTTGTAAATGAGCTTTTGACTGGCAGATATGCCCCGCCACCCAACAGCACAGTTTTTCCAAATAGAAAAAAAGTTGATGAGCTCATTATTAGCAAGGGAATTGAAATAATGTCAGTTTGTTCTCATCATTGGCAGCCAATTTCTGGCAATTGCGCCATCGGTTATATACCCGGTAATTTTGTCATTGGCTTGTCGAAACTAAGCAGGATTGTAGATTGGTTTGCTCGCCGCGGGCAAATTCAGGAAGAGCTTGGCGAACAAATTGCGGACTACATTGAAGAGCTTATTCGTCCCAAAGCACTTGGCGTTGTGATTAAAGCGAAGCACTATTGTATGATAGCTCGCGGGGTTCGCGGCTCGGAAGAAAAATCATTTATGGTTAGCTCGGTTATGCGTGGCTATCTTGCAAACGACTTAAATTTGCGAAATGAATTTTTGAAGTTGTTAGATGAGTAGGGAAATTTATCTAACTCTAAATCTTGCGCCAAGCTGGAAGCTTAGATTGTGAATTTTCCAAGTGCCATCGTCAATTATATTTGATAATGAATGATTATAGTAGACTTCGGTGAAAAGATTGAACCTGCGATGAATAGGAACGGTAAAGCCAAGACCCGCAAAAGCGCCAAGTCTAAGTTTGTTCATCGAGTTTAAATTTTTTAGGTTCAATGGAAAAGAGCGAACATCACCTTGGTATGCAAAATCGCTTGGTGAAAGAATCGTCTGCTCCGCACTTATCGCACTGGATAAGCTAAAGCCAAGATTAAGCCCCCCCAGAAGATAAATACTTGGGTTTAAATAGTATTCGCAAGCAAAGTTGAGATTTAAAAACAAGCCGTCAAGAGTAACTGTTCTTGCTTCTTGGAGAGTTTTTAGCTCCCCAGTTTCGGTGCGAACTTTCGAGCTGATGCTGTCGGGACTTTCTATCGTTCCTCCATAATTTTCAAGTGATAAGCGAGCAGATAGAATGTAAGGACCTCCAACTCTTCGCCCTAAATATAATCCAGCAAAACCTCCAACGCCAGCACTATTAGAAAAATTGCCATTTGAAATTAAATTGCCACTTGACGAAAATGAAGCAGAGTGCATATTTGCAGATAACTTTAAAAATCCACCTGCATACCAGCCGCCATCAGAAGAGCAATTTTCAACATTTCCCTCGCTAAGCTTGAAAATAAATCTATTCAAAGGCAAATCGTATAAATAGCAAAGCGTGAAAACTGATTTATTTAAAGCAATGTCCAAAACCTGAAAAACAATTCTTCCGGAAGCGTCTTTAAACTGCGGCGTAACCTTGAAAGAAGCTCTTGGAGCTCCGGCGCTAATCTCTGGAATGCTTGCGATCATATATTCATTTTCAAGCACTTTTACTGATAAAATGCCTGTGTCGTCATCTCTATCGTCCCAAAAAGTAAGCTCGGTATATGAATCGGTTTTTTCGCATTCCCCAATCGGAGCAAGCACGTCTTCAGCTGGCTGATAATCTACGAAAGATTGTCCGGCCATAGTTCCATAAGCATCATAAGAATCGCGTCCAAAACCAAAGCCATAAGAATACATACCAAAAGGCATTGCGCCTTGAATAATATGAGTCCCAAAAGGAACTTCAATGCAGGCAATAGAATAGCGCGATTTCCCAAGCAGCTCAAATCTTGTGGTATCAACTGGCTTGCCGTTCAGCAAAATTGTGTTAACAGAGTTTGTGGGTGAAACAACATTAATATAGTGGCGCCATTGCCCGTTGACTGGAGTAGCAAAGCGATAATGCTTCAAAAATTGCTGTGTAGGGCTGACCATAATCATCATTGGGTCGCCAATAGAATCAGAGTTTTTAAAGCCTTGCGAGTATTGGGCAACTAAAACGGGTTTATCTGCTGTAACTTGAATGTCTTGATCAGAATTATTTTCGTAAAATTCACCATTTTTTAGCGTTGCAACAAGTTTATCATCTTCAAAAATTCGAGTATCCGTCTCGTTAGCTAAAACTCTATACGTATAAAAAGAGCGACCTTGCAGTTTGCCAATGTAAAAGTGCTTTCCCCAAGAGGGAACAGGAGGCATCTGCTCAATTAAATGATTGCAGGCAAGAATTTTTTGCGGAACATAAGCACATTGATGCCCGCTAAAAACAGCAATTTTCTTATTTGCCTTGATTATTGAGCCAGTTAAATCGCATTTATTAGTATTGTCGTTCTTTGCAACAACTTGATAAACCTCGCCTTTATTTAGCTTAACCGTATAAAGCTGTTCCGCTAAATGGTTGCTTGTGTGAACAGAAGGCAGAATATTAACATCGGTATTGTCCTCGGTTGCCACAATAGCAAATTGAGACATTAGACCATCTGAAACGTAATAAGCCATTGCGCGATATTCTTTTCCAAGCACCTCCATTGGAAAACAAAGAAAAGAATCTGTGGTCTGAAAACGTCTATTTAAGCCATAAACTGTTATTGGGTTATCGGACTTTATATATACAGCAAGTTGCTCAATTTTATCGCTACTAAGGACTTGCGCTTCTTTAGGAAGTGGGATGTTTAGAACCTCGTCCTTTTTAATATCCACCACATTTTTATAGCCAATTCCCTTTATTTCTATGATGACTCTTGCGTCTTTATCGCCAGAAATAAAAAGTTCAAGCTGCAAGCTGTCTCGGGACGAACTTTGCTTCGATTCTTTAAAATTCTTTTGAAAGCAAATCCAAAATTCTCTACCCACCGAGTTTTTCGTATCATTTGAAGCATAAGATTTTTGAGAAAGCAAACTTGAAAAGCAAAAAACAAGGATAAGAATAATCCATGCAAACTGTTTGTTAGTTTTACTAAAAAGCGGCTTATTTATATGTTTTGCTTTGCTTTTCATCATTTTACATAAAGTAGTATAGAACTATATATGTCTCTATCCGTTTTTAATAAAAAGTAATATCGGGCGGTTGAAAAACTCCAGCTCCTTGGAGCAAACTCAATTATATATCTTCCCTTTTCAAGAGCTTTGTTTAAATCTATGTTGCCCGAAACATTTCCGCTTTCGCTTCTAATAATTATTTCTTTGCCAATAGCAGATTTATCGAAAATAAGGCTTCCACTTGCAGAATAAATATAAAAATCAACATTCGATTCTTTAGAAAGGGCAAAAGGTATGTATATTTTGTCAAAAAAAGGATTTGGGTAAGCTAAGCCCATACCTTCAATTTGCTGGAAAATCGAGCTGCCTTGCACTAATATTTTACTATTCTTTTGAAAACCAAGAACTTGCTTTTTTCCATCAAAATAAATACTTTCTATAAAAATGTAAGTCAAGGAATCTGGCGAGGCAAGCCCTTCGATTTCTATATCAAAAAGTCTTTTCCCAGCTTTTGCGTTTATTTCATTGCAAGAAAATTCTATTGTTGCAGAATCAATTTTATCAAATTTTCTAATTAAATCCGGCTCGGAGCAGCCGATAATATGCTTTTCACTTCCAGTAATTTTAAGAATATCAATAACATAAGAATTATATTTCAGCACTATTTTTATTTCGTTTACTGCATCAAAATTCCCTTCCGCCTCAACAAAAATGTTTGCTTTCTTAGCCCTTGGAAAAGCTGCATCGCTAAAATCAATTCTAATTTGCGCCAGCCCAAGCGAACTCGAAGTTAGAAGCAGTATCGCTATAAATTTTAATAAAAAAGATGCTCTTGTCATGTTCTTAAATAAATACAAAAACAATTAACAAAAATAAGAATATATGGAAATTAAACAAAATTATGTTTTTTGTTTTTTCTTTTTTGCAGCAGGGAAAAGTATATTATTCAAAATAAGCCGATAGCCCGGCGAATTTTTGTGAAGTTTTAAGTCTGTGGGAGGGTCTCCAACGAGATGTTGGTAGTCCTCTGGGTCATGCCCGGCGTAAAATGTGAAAGTCCCTTTGCCAACATTTCCGCGAATATATTTCACCTCATCAGTCCCTTCGCGCTCTCCCATTATAGTTACCGATTTTTTTATATATTCTTTTCTGAACGCAGTTGTTTGGCCCAAAAAGCCCTGAATAACATTAACGTGGCATTGAGTTAGCATAGTAGGAACGGGATCCCACTTTGCGGAAAAATCAAATAGGGTAAAATAATCAGCACCAGGGTTGCTCAAAGTTGTGGGCCCAGTATCAATAGAAGAAATGGCGTAAGTGTAAGGATCCTTAACTAATGTAAAATTCTCGAAGGCAAAGGTTTCTGAAAAATCAAGTTTTTCTTGAGCATCTGGGTCCATTGGATCGCCATCGAACACTTCATGGCAAATGTCAGTATTCTGAGCCGCCAATGCAACATCGAATGAATCAGTTGCGCTGCACATTGTAAATAAAAAACCGCCATTGAGAACAAATTCTTTAATCTTTAAGACAACGGCAAGTTTTAATTTTGAAACTTTACTAAAACCATTTTTCCTTGCATTGCTTTCATTTAGCTGAACATCTTGAATATACCAAGGCGTATTTTGGAAAGATGCCCAAAATTTTCCATATTGCCCAGTAAAATCCTCGTGGTGAAGATGAAGCCAATCGTAATCGTTAAGTGTGCCAGCTAAAACCTCGTCATCCCAAAAAATATCATGTGGTATTTCCGCATAAGTCAAAGCAAGCACTACCGCATCATCCCAAGGCAGAATGCTTTTTGGAGCATAAACCCCTACTTTTGGAGCTTTTTCAAGCTTAACTACATCCATATTATAATCTTCGCTTTGGACTTGGGCATATATCCCAGAGGCAGTAAGGCCATCAATATTTTCAAAAAACACGCCCCGAACTCTGCACTCCGCTTCAATTAAATTGTTGTAATCGCACATAAAAGAGCCTCCGCGGTAGTTTAAAAGCCAATCAACGGTTTGCCCTTTTTCCAAAATCCAATAAGCAACTCCATAAGATTTTAGATGGTCAGTCTGGGCAAAGTCCATAGGAATTAATATCTTTTGTGCTTCGGCAGAATAGAGTGTAAAAAAGAATATAACTATAATTATAGATTTTATGATTTTCATTTACTTTTAAGATCTGTTTGCATATACTTATCAAATCTAAACGTATTTTAACTGATTATATTTTTTTATACTTTAAAAAAGTCTGTTTCCATCAAATATTTGTTCAAATTTATCTAAGGGATTTCCGATATTTCAAGGTTTTAAAAAAAAAGGGCGATACAAAATCGCCCTTTTTAATTAATATATAATTGCTGAATTATTTAACAACAGTAATCATTTGGACTGCTTGATTTTGTCCAGCAATTAATTTGCAAATATATTTGCCATTTGCGAGTGTGCTTGCATTCAAATTAATGCTATACTCGCCAGCGGCTTTGTATTCATTAAGCAAATCAGAAACTTCATTTCCAAGTGCATCGTAAAGCTTTAAGCTAACCTGAGTATTCTCTGTGATAACAAAGCTTAAAGTAGAATTGCTTGCTACTGGATTAGGATAGCAGCTCAAACCAAATTCTGTTGAGCTTGGAACTACTTCTACTTTAATTGCATTAGCTTTGCTTTGAGCAATAGTTACACTGTTTGTGCTATTATTAATTTCACCAAAGAATTCATTTGTAACAGCGTCATAAAGCTTAAAGTTCCTTGTTGGATTATCAACAGAAATTGAGAGTGGATAATCGGCTGCCTGCAATAAAATAGTAGCGTTTGAATTTTCAAGATTTCTATTGCTGCTAAATCTGACGTCAAACAATTCAGATGGAGGTGCTGGTGGCATCTCAAAGCTATTCAAATCTATTGAATTATTTGAGGTCCAATATAAATTATTAGAAGCATTTTGAGCGTTGATATTGAATTTAACGGCATCGCTTAAAACTGATTGTCTCTCGTTTGGTGCATCGTTAGCAAAAATACGTGAGGTTCCTCTTTCAATTTTCAAATAGCCGTGGCCCGGGTATTCGTCATCGCGACCAACTTTAATCCAATAGCCAAGACCTGGAGTTAAACCGGAAACTTCTTCGTAGCCCCTGTCTGTGTTATAAGCCCAAACACCAAATTTTTTGGTATATCTTGTCTGTGGCTCTCTTAAAGTTGAGTTTGGAATAACATCAAATCTAATCTGGTCAATAGAAACTGGCACAGATAAAGTTCCAATAGTATTCCAACCAGGATAAACGCGAACTGCATTGTCTTGCTCAAGGGAAATATTCATAATATGAGCACCAGCAAAACGAGTGTCCACGGTGTCGCTATACTTGATGAAGTAACCCACACCAGCTTTCAACTCTTCAGCTTGCTGATATTGATTTTGAGAGAAGTAATAAGGAATATTTACCGCTTGCGTATATACTTTGTTATATCTTAAATCCAAAGGTTTAACAGGTAAGGAAAGCAAATTCCAACCCTTTTTAATAATAGGCTGATTGTTTGCATCAACATATTGAACAACTTTTGGCAATGTATACTCAATTACGAAAGTAGTATCCATCGGGTCATTCAAAGTATATGAATACCTTGTTCCGCTAATATTTGTAGCCTCTCTCATATTAACGTTAAATTTAATACCGTTCAAAGCATCTCGCAAATAAAGCTGTGCATTTGGTGGAAAATCTTCTGTATTCCATTCTAATATTACCGGATAATAATCGGAACTACCAGCTGAATACTTGCAAAGATATTTAATAGAAGTAACGGTGTCATAGGAGCTTCTAATGTCACGTGAGCGTGGGAAATAATAGCGTTCTTCGTCATTAGGAGCAAAGTCTCCAAATCCATATGGAACATCTTGCAACACGGTTTCGTCTGTAGGGAACCATCTTGCGTAAAATCCGGAAGGTGGAGTTATATGAGCGTGTTCGCCATAAAGGGTATCAACGCCGTTTGTGGCTCTTTTACCAGTTCCAAAAATAAGTTGTGTTCTGTGTGTATGAGCGCCTCTTGAGTTCTTTACATCAATTTTTATTCCGCGATGCTCTCCCCAAACTTGATCCAATTCTGGTTCTTCTGGGTTAGCAAAGTTAATAAATGTTACTCTCAAGCGTGCGGGTGAAATAGAGGCTGTTGTAGATCTAAAAGTAATATGTCCTACATAAATTCCAGCTTTTTGCTCTAAGGCTGCAAGCTGAGTATTATCGCAACGAATGCTAAGGAAAATTTCTGGATCAAGATTTGTAGTGCTGCCATTCGGGTCGCGGTCTGTTCCCAAAATACTATTATCAATTCTAAAAATAGTTCCTTTTGTTGACCAATTATTGTAAATAGTGCTTGGCGGAACGATGCCGTCCATTTTGAAAAGCAACCAGGGTTGGTCAGATTCAATTTCTAAATCTATAATTCTTGAGCGAGTTGTGCTGTTTGCTAATTTAATTTTTCTATCACCTGAATAGCTTGGAGCTTCAATATTCCCCTCATCATCGGTGATTGGGTCGGTCATGTGCCAAAGCTCGCCCGGAACAACTTGCAATAATGAGAAGGGAGAAGGTGTTCCAATAGCTCTTTCCAAAGAAACATTAATTTTTGGCAGGTTATCGGTAATGTTAATATAAATAACACCCGGTAAAGTCGGCTCAACGTTCCACTGTGAGTTCGGTGGTGGATTTGTTGGGTCGGGTGGTCTATTTTTTATACCTGCTAAGCCAGAAAATCCACCTAATCCAGTAACGTGGTCAAATGGAGTAGGATCTGGAAAATCGAATTCTACGTTTGGATTGTAGGGACGAAGATTTAAGAACGGAGCATATTTCGCAACGTTTAAGTCGTTATACATTATTTCATCTGCATTAATGTAAATCAAAGTCTTGCGTGCTGTTCCAACCAAACCTTCTTTCGCAATAACCTGGAAACGAACATATAAAAGCACCTCGTAATCATCAGAATTTGGTAATGCATTAGAAGACATACCTGTAATTACAATTTCGCGCCCTTTTAACTTATCTTGTAAAGGAGTAGAAGGGTTAACAAACTCTCTGTAGCTATGGTTGTGAAATACTTCCCAATCTACAATAAAATCTTTTGCCAGCGGATCTGGAGCATATCTAAATCTTGGATCCAAGGGGTCGTTGACCGGGTGGAAAGTTTGAATATCTACTGGTTTGATAGCAGAGCTATCGTAAAGCATAGAAAATTTGAAAGAGTGAATTGGATCCGCCTTATATTGATCAGCGGTTTGAGGATATGATTTCCATTGGTTTTTTACAAAAACCGGCAAAAGGAATTCACGAACTTCGTTTCCTTTTGAAGGTGGAATCCAAACCCTCCCATCGGGATACCAGACATCATTCCAGCCATCTGCTGCGCCTGTTAAGCTTAGCAATGGAATGCTTGGACGACTCTGGCTAAATGCATTCTCAGTAAGCATCGAAATGAATCCCACTAATAAAAGGGCGAAAATCAAGCCGATGCTTCTTTGATGTAAATTATTGAACTTCATAAGAACCTCCATATAAAACAATTATAATTTAATATTTTATTAATAATATATTCTTTATCACATTTCTGTTTTTTAGCTGAACAAGGAACAAACCATTTGCATAGTTTGAGACATCAATACTATATCTATTTTGTCTATTAAGTAAATCTTTCTTTTGCAATATTTTACCTTCTAATGTCATAAGCGATACACTTTCAAGCTCCATATTCTTATCTAAAATGACAAATTCTTCTAAGGCTTTGTTATAAAAACTTTCAATCTCTTTAAAGTGCTTGATATAAACGCTATTTGCCGTTGTATCCTCAGTTGAAGTTGTATCTTTAATTTCACTTTTTAAAATTTGTTTGCTTCCTCTAAGAAAACTAATGCATGAGCAATCGTTTATCTTGATTGGTGCAATATTCAATTGAACGGAATTTTCATCCTTCAACTTCTCGTTCAACTCAATAATGAACCAATCGTCCTCTTTTATAGAAGCATCTACAACTGTCCTTAAAATCCCTGTTTCAGAATTAAAATCTAAAATTTCTATGTTATCCGTATTAGAGCTGATGCTTTGAACTTCAAACCTTTCTATGTCCGATATATTAATTTGAAAATCAACTGTATCCAATCTTGCGTCATCATAGCTATAAATCATAACTTTTGAAGAAACAGTGTTTTCCTCAAAAGGAATTATTATAGAATCCAGCTCAAATTGAGAAGAAAGAAATCTTTCATCTTTTTCAAAAACAAGTGCTTCGACAAAGCAATTTTTTAATGTATCAGCTTTCTTTTTAAAATATTCTGTAAATTCAATGAACGAAATATTAACAAAAGCGCTATCGGGGCAATCGCCTTTATAATCACCAAGAAAAGCTATTAGCGGCTTATTACCCTCTATCAACCCGTTTGTTTTAAGGGCATAGCCGAATATTTTTCCAGGATCGGCAAAATTGAAATCCTTTGCACTTATTCCTTCTGTCAAAGAGCCTGTTGCCAGCGCTGTATTAAACTTTAGCTTTTCATCATTATACAGCAATTCAAAATTATACCCAGCTAAAGAATCGCTTTTTAAAATATTTCCAATGTCAATATAAACGATAACTGAATTTTTTTTGTTTCCGCAGACATCAACAAGATTATTGCTTTTCAGCTGCACCGTCATCGCTTCTTTTGTTAATATTATTGTGTGGCTACTTAGAAAAAGCAACCACACAATAATTATTATATTAAAAACACGATAAAACATTTCGATTTATCTATTAAGCATCATTTTCATAGAAACAGAAGTATTAGCACTGGTAAGTTTATAAATATACATACCGTTGCTTAATTGATTTCCATTTGAATCAACTCCATCAAAATGATATGAGTATTGCCCAGCACTTAAAAATTCATTTGCTAATACTTTAATTCTATTGCCAGAAAGGTCATAGATTGAAAGTGTGTAATTAGCATCTTCAGCAATATTAACAATAATACTTGTGCTATTTGCAAATGGATTTGGACTGTTTTGCAAAAGCAAAGCATTGCTTGAGCTTTGTTCCAAAGGCAAGCGATAGCTTTGGTTTCCAAGTTCATTATCATTAAATGTGAGATCGCTAATATTCAAATCTTTTTCTGAGCTTGAAATTGTAATATATGCCATGGGCGATGATTTATCAAATTCGCCAGAACCAGCAAATACAAGAAGATTATTTGAATAATCAATCAAAAAGTTCTCAGAGCTAATATTTGATTCTACCTCTATTATATTAGCGTTTAACTCTAATTTAGAAGCAATAGTTCCATTATAAAAACCATTTAAGAAAAGTGGGAATGTGTATCTGTTATCTCCAACTTTTGTGATTTCTCCTAATGAAAGATTATTTGCAACTAAATCTTGTGGAATGTTTTTTCCGAACTGGACGATTGTATCAATTAGCCAAGGTAATTTTGGCAATCTTGCGCTTAGATAGTGCAGTATTAATGCGGCGTCATATTCGGTTACCTCGAAAAATATATTATTTTTTGATGGAACATTCACATAAGGTGGAACGTTAATATTTTGATCGTAATACAGGTCTCTCCAAGGAATTTTCACTTTTTTGTTTTGAGCTAAATCATAATAATAACGGCCATTATGATTTACGTCTCCGTGGAATGCTTGACGTCCGTGAACACTGTCTAAAGGTGTTCTTGTAGCAATTGAATTTAAAATTATGTAAGCGTCATTAATTGTTACATAACGATTCTGTGGCATTCCAGCGTGAGCAAAGTTCTTTGACATATCGACATCACCATCACCCCAATTAGATGTATCTCTGTATCTAATGGTAGGTCTAAACAAGAAAATACTATCTGTTGCGCCTGTAGGTGGGAAAATCAATGTTTTAGTTGTTGCAATGGCTGCTTGACTTGGATTGTAATACTGCAAAGCATTTAAAAAGTCGTTAAAGTTTCCGCCTTTAATTCCAACAGCGGCGCCAGTTCCGACGTTCATTCCAACTGAGCTGTAGCTAAATTCTATATTTCCTTGCTTTGAGCTTGCATCGGTCGATTTGTAAAGTTTTACTTGAAAAGATGCAACTCTTGTTGGATCAATAGGGCTATTGACGTTCAAATTTTGCCATTGAACTGTCAAAATAGTATTGTTTTCTTCTTGTTTATAAGAAATTCTTGAAGATGCTCTATAGCAGTGATTTCCCCAATAAGGAGCAATCACGTTATTTTGAAAACGAGCGTCATCGAAAGTAAAAAGTCCATCTGGCAGATCTTGAGCAAGCGAAAGTGGATTGTTGAAAGTAACAAAACCATTAACGCAAACCCAAAGATTCGAGTATGAATTCCCATTGAATTCAAATTCAAAGCCGATTGGAATCTGAGCATATCCATTTATCGTATCGTTAATTGCAGAAGACACACGAGTAAACGAGGAGTGCGGAATGTACACATCGTTAACAAGGTCGGTGTAACTACCTTTTTTGACATTGACAGGTGGCTCAAATTCACTATAAACTTGGGCTGTTGCAGGCAATGAAATTAAAATTCCAAGCATAAACAAAGCCCCGAGCATAAATGATAGGTATTTCTTCATATTTTTCTCCATATATTTATAAATTATTTTCATAATTAATTATGCAGGTATCCTTAAAGATACCTGCATTTTTATGACTATTTTACAATTATCATTTTGTAAGCTGATGTAACTGAGCCAGCAACCATTCTACAAGTATACGTTCCACTTGATAGGTCTTTTGCGTTCCAATTAATTGTATATTGTCCTGGTGTGTAATCTGCGTCTGATATTAAAGCGACAACATTTCCAAGTTGATCAACTACTTCAATTCTAACTTTGCTGGATTTTCCAATCTCAAAATGAATATTAGTATTTCCATCGAATGGGTTAGGTGAAATTGATGTAATTGCAGTTTCTAAGCCAGCGATTGGCTGATCAACGCTGCTCGTCCAATCGTAATAAATTACAAAAGCATTAACAACATCACTTGCAATTGAAATCTTGCAAACGTCATCAGTTATGCTGTATTGAATATCTGATGTCTTGCGTCCTTCACCTGTGCTCATATTGTAGCTAAAATAGTTGCCGAGTGAAATAGCGTCCCCAATCCACCAAGTTGGATCACTTGCTTGAGCTTTTTGAGGAATTTCAGTTCTATTCCAGCTAATATGAATTGGGTAGTATATACCGGTATTGCCTTTTTCACCACCAGCTTGGAAAATACCTCTGTATATGTAAGAGCCTTCAGTTGCCGAACCCTTAGGATAAATATTCCTTAAAGTTCCGTTAGTTTGTGGGATTTGCCATCTTACATCAAAAATATCTTGATTTGGTATTGGTGGCAATTCAAATTCGCAGAAATTGTAGTCTAATATACCAACAGGGTTGTTGTCAGAACCATCACCAGTAGTTACGCCTGTTTGTGGATTTGCAGTTCCAAATTCTAAGAGCTGGAATGCACCTGGGCTACCGTCTGGTCTTGAGTTCTCAACTTTAATAGTTGCAACAAAATTAGTAAGATCTGACATCTTCAAGCGATATACTAATTCAACTCTATTATTTGCTTTGTCTTTTACTTCAATTTTAATTGTGATTTTACCATCAGAATCGCGAGGCAAATCAAAGTTATCTGTCCATACTCTAATTGTATCGTATTCGTCTCCTTGTGGGCTCTTTCCTCCGCCAATAAATTGTGCGCTCAAGCCACTTGTTGGTTGAGTAACAGTTACTGTTAGCTCTTCAGCTGTTCTGCCATCGATATTTGCTCTAAGCAAATCTCTATCGCTTACAACTAAGAAATCCTCATAAGGTTTTCCATAATCAATACATTGGACTGCTGGAGAAGATACAAAATGAGGCGCATGATTAGTTGAATCGACAAACAGGTTAAATGTCTTAACAACTGGTATTTTTCTTTCGCCATCAATCATATCCCAAACAACGACAGTAACTTGCTCATCCTTTGGAGCGTTCCCAATGCTTGGGACTCCATAAAGTAAACCGCTTGTCTCATTTATTTTGAGCCATTTAGGAGTAGTTTTCATTCCAGATAAGTCCCAAACTCCAGCTTCAGCAAAGCATGGGTCTCTATCTAATTGGTCAAATGGATAATCTTCATAAACGAGTTCATATCTATGCTCTTGCCCAAAGTTAGCGTCAAACACGTTAATCATTTTTGCGCTATCGAGCAATCCAGGATTATAATCATAATCTTCTTTAGCATCTGGAAGAGTTTGGGTTATAATTTCAGGAGCGTAGTTAATGAACAGTTTAACATTTAAACTTGTTAAACCACCATGACCATCTTCAGCTAAAATAGTAAAGACGGTATCATTGACCAAATATCTATTATATTGATTAACTGGTTTTAGAAGCTGTCTTGCCTCTGCAGCTGGAATTCTAATATTAACCTTGCCATAAGTAGTAAGATCGACAGCAAAAGGATCTAGATCAGTATCAGAGCCATAAACATAAAGATATTGGGGCCCCATAAAGTTAGGTCTATCAATTAAAGAGTAATTCAATCTACCAAAGGGGAATTCCCAATCAAGTCTCGCTGCATAAGCATCTTCCATTTCATCGTCTGTATTAAAGTCTGCCTGGAATCTTAACTTATCAGTAACGTTACCAATCAATTTTCCGTCTAAAGTAGTGTCGCAAGTATAATAAGAATCTTGGTAGAAAATTGTATCAACTACAATGGTAGTTGCATCTACTACAAAGTTATTATTTTGCATTTGCTGTCTTGTAACGTCTAAATTAGGTCTGGTTACTGGAGTTGGATTCAAAGCCCTTGGTGACTTATGTGGCAAGAATTTAGGTGGTTCGTTAACAACAGTTATGTTGAATTTAAAATCAAGTGAATGATAGTTTGAACCGACATCAATTGTATCTGCCTGTAAGAAACGAGCTAAGTAACCTGTATATAAAGGTGCGTTTAAATATGGTCTAAATAAATTGATAAATTTGCTAATATAGTCTTCATCTAAGTCAGATAATTTCTTTAGCTTATCAACAGTTCTCCAGTGTGGAGGATAATTGTCAACTCGGACAGTAAGCCATTCGCCTTCCGGAACTACAAATGGGTTAATTGGCTTGCCATTAAATTGCATCCAGCCAGCGGCACCGTCCTTTTCTGGAGATGAACTTGGAATCATCTTAGCCCAGAGCCAGTATAAAAGTGCATTATTGCGATCAAACTTATACATATAAGATAAGTTTGTGTATTCTGTTGGAATCAACAGGGACATTGGGTCAATAAAATTATTCAAATCTACTGCGGTTACCGCTAAAATAGAGTCGCGTCCTTTCATATCGCCAGTGTTCAAGCCTCTTGCAGCTTCATCATCATGCAGTGTATAATAAATGCTATTCGGATCGCTATAAGAACCTTTTCTTACAGGATAAACGCGATTTTCAGTCAAATGCACTTTGTTAATAAAATCATCATTCCAAATAGTATCTGAAAGACCAAGATCCCTCTTCCAAGGATATTCTGATGGAACTATACCAATAATTTTTCTTTCTCCCAAAGCTGGAATATCGCCAGTGTAATCGGGAGGATTAACTGAACCACTAATTACAAAATGCAAGCCTTTGGCAATAGCTTCACTTGGTCCGTGTTGCCATAAGTAAGACCTTGATATAATATAAATAGAGTCGCCAACATTTACTGGCAAAGCTGTATACCTTTCGCCAGCAAAGAATGTTTGCTTGCCTTGGTCAGCTTGCGGCATATCTGGTCTATTGCTAAATAAGTTAGTCTTATTTGCAAATGAAGTTGTGCTTTCATAGTATTTTCTACCAAGAAGTGTGGCAGCATCTTCATTGTAAGGATTTCTGTTTAAACTATCAAGCAATTGGAATAAGCTTCCATAAGTTGGCAAGCCTTCAGAAATACGTCTTGCTAAGCCAGGCTTAATAACTGATGAAGAACGGTTTGTAGAGTCTGGCACTAATTCTACTCTTGCTCTAAACAAACTTCTTGCATCTGCTAAACCTTGAACTGCGTCTTCTGAAAATTGCCTCATATTTACTCTTATATAATCGCCAGTGCTTTCATTAACCACGAAGAATACAGTTTCATTCAAAGCTCTTGGGTCATGATTTGAAATGTCTATAAAGCCTTCGTAATCAATCTTTGTTTCTAAATATAAGGGATAGCCAACTGGATGGAAAAATGTTCCATCTTTATCTGCATAAAACTCTTCTTGCAACATTGCAATCAAAGGATATTTCAACTCAGAATTTTCATCTAAAGCTTCAGCAACAAAAGGATCTCTTGTATATCTCTTTACATAGCGACCATTTGATGGCTGAGAAGCATCAGAATATAATTCAAATTTTGGAGGAATACCAACCGCAAAGTCTTCGATTGGGCTCATCCTGCGATTTGAATAGTCAGCAGTTTTAATGTCTGTTCCCTTATCGTATATATCATAAACAAAGCCGGACATCAAAAGTTTTTCTGGGATACTGTTTGCAGCAGCTTCGTTTTCGTCGCCTTGAACGTTAAGAAGTGGAATCGGTTGATAATTAAATCTATTAATGCTTTCAAATGGACCTTGCTCTAATAAATTCATTCTTGGGTTATCGTTATTCCACCAAATATAGCCTAAATGATTTTGATCGTCTGTGCGAATGAAAAATGTTTCCTTAATTGCATTTGCCCAGCCACCGTGAACGTTGTTAATAACTATGTTTACATTAGCTTCGGTATGTCCCCAATAGTTGCTACGCAAAGTATCGATTCCACCATAGCCAATACCACTTGTTCCAACCAAAACACCTTTTGTATTAGGAGCGTCTGGCAAGCGGAAGAGGAATCTTGCATTGTTATCATAAATTGAGTTTGCTGCTATTGAAGATGTATTAGCTGGCAAGGGACCCATTACGTTTGCGTAAAAGATTGAGCCAACTAAATCGCTTGAAGCAACGTTCTTTTCTGTAATACCAGGCAATGGGTTTCTAATATATGGACCGGTAATTGCGTTTTGCAAAATACCAATATCGTTTTGCTCGATTGCTTCGTTACCTGTAACTAAGCAACGAGTTAATATAAAGTTTAAGTTGTAGTTATCTGAATAAACTGCAGCGCCACTATATGCTTTATTATCTTGGAATCTAACTCTATTTAAGCGAACGCTGTCTTCTCTTAATGCTCTATCTGCGTTAATAACGTCAAGAACGTAGATTGCTCCACCAAGTCCAATGCCATTTTCTGGTAAATTGACCATTGGATGTGGGTGGTATCTTACAACATCTAATCTTGCAGTATCGCTGGTGATTACTTTATTCCAAGTTGCGCCACCATCGCGAGTTATCATCAAGCTGGAATTATAAGTTGTTCCTTCAACAGACTCATTTTCACCAACCATATAACCCATTTGCGGTGTAACGAAAAATAGATCGTATAATTCCTTATCAGTGTTGGAAACTTGCTCAGCCCATGTTTCACCAGCATCTGTAGTTTGAAGAACAACACCGTTTTCACCAATGATAAAACCAGTATTTAATTTGAATGAAACTTTATTAAAGTCTACGTTTTCGGGTCTATAATCGCCTTCCCAAGAAATTCCGCCATTAGTTGTTTTAAGAACAATAGCGCCTTCTCCAACAATATAGCCAACATTAGCATTAACAAAATAAAGCGAGTTTAAGTCGTTAAAAGTATTTGAGGTAACATATTCCCAGCCACCAAGTGTGCTTACTTTAATAATAGTTCCCTCGGAGCCGATAATCCATAAGTTATCTGCATCTGCCCAGAATAAACCATATAAGTTTTTATCTGTAAAATTAATTGGTTGAGCAGCAAAGCCAGGAATGGTAGTTCCCCAACTAGTTCCGCCATCATTTGTTAGACCAATAAAACCATCATTTCCAATAACCGCACCTTTTGAGCCGTTGAAAGCAATGGCATTAAGTTGCGAGCCCGAGAAAATCCATGGAGCCCAATTCATACCACCATCAACTGTTCTTGCTAAAAAGCCATCTACAGAAGTTGCGTAGCCAATGTTGTTCGTAACAAATGCAATGTCTGTATAATAAGAAGTTGGGGCTGCAGAAACATACTCCCATTTTGTTCCTTCTTCAGTTATCTTGACAATAGTTCCGTTTTCTCCAACAGCAAAGCCAGTTTCTTGATTTAAGAAAGTGATTGCAAAAAGGTCATCATTTCTTACAATAGTTCCTGGAACTTCGATTTGCGTTGTGCCTGAGCCGCTTTGAGATTCAAGAAGCTCATTTTCTACAACGATTTCATTATCAAGAAAACGAGTCAACATACCTGTTTGTGCGGGGTATGGACTTGGTTTAAATGTAAATACATCATCATTTGAAACAAAATTAGTTGCAATGTTATTGAGCAATGGGTCAAAAACTACATTATCTAAATCTGTTAAAAAGAATCTTTTTATTTCTCTAATAGGACGGATTAAAGCAATAGCAGCGCCATTTCCATTCATCACTTTGTTTGCTCTAAACTCAGTTCCCTTAACTAAGTTAATGTCAGCATCAACGGAATAAATTGCACCGCCGCCACGGATAATCGCTTTGTTATCTGCAGAAATTTCTGAATTAAAGCCTACTTTGTTTTCTGAGAATTCTGCACGAATAATTTGAACTGCTCTAAATTCTGGCAAAAGCCCTCTATTCGACAAATCGACATCAATTGCACCGCCAGCATATCGAGCTGTGTTTTCTATGAATCTAATATGGCGAACTCCACCATAACCCATTGAGGACAATCCATCAATTCCACCTGCGCCGGTGATTACAGGGCTTCTTTCTGTATAAATTGCGCCACCAAAATATTGAGCAGCATTATTTTGGAACAGAACATTAAATCCATAATCTCTTGGATAGTCGTTTAATTGAGCAGCTAAGCTTTTCACATCATGACCACCAAGAACGGGAGATTGTTGATTTCCCCAAATAGCTTCAACATAAATTGCGCCACCAACTCCTGAGCTGTTGTTAATGAATTCTGTTTCATTAGCTGTTCTAACTCTAGCCGGTCCGCCACGAACTTGCAAGCGAGCATCGGCAAAATCTGAATTTGTATAAATTGCGCCACCTTTTGAAAAATTAGCAGCGATATCAAGTTCTTCAACATCCTCATTAATATATGGGGTTACTGTTGAGTTGTTTTTAAATGCGCCAGCAACTATTAAAGAAGTAGCGTCATTAACCAAATATGGGTTATCTAAATTAAGATTACCAACATAAACAGCACCACCAACGGCGCCCTGCTGAGTAGGAACTCTTTCTAAAACTGGCTGATAAGATGTGGCATTGTTATTTAATGCCTCAAAAGTATCATCTTCAAAAGTAAGAAGTTCGTCTGTAACGCCATCTGCCGCTTTAATATATATGCTATTATTAACGCCAAGTCCAATTTCAAGTGGATTGGAGCCATAAATATACATAGCGCCGCCAGCTGCAGTATTACGTCCGTCTTTTTGAATTCCAGCTTCATTATCTAAATCAGTAACAATTAAGACTGGAGGAGTTCCAACTGCCTTTTGGCCAATATTGGAAAGTAATACTTTATTATTTGTAAATGTTATATTTCTAAATCTACCGAGGAAAATAGACATACGCCCATCATCATAAGCTTGTCTTGCAAAATCCAGTTGATTTGCTGCAAGTGGAAAGCTTGACAATACTGGCTCCGGGAATTGCTCATCTAAATAGTCAATCACCGGAACAAATGCGTTCACATTAGATGGTGCGCCATCTCTTTCGGTAATATTTGGATTCTTTATAGCTGGATAAAAATTAGTGAAAGCAAAAGCTGGATCAGTTGGGAGTCCATTTGGAGCTTGTAAAAATTGAACGGCGCCACCACGATGGCGAGCCATATTATTTTTAAACTCACAGTCGATAAGCCAAGTGCGCGATGAGAAAGTTGTAATCGCGCCACCGCTACCATTTGTAAGAACTCTCATTCTATTGTTCAAATTGTCGACTTGCCAAGTAGGCATATCCATCCAGTTTCCGTGATTAGCAAAAGCTTCATAACCGTAGTAGTTTGTTCTATCTACTGTTGTATCTTTTCTAAATCCGTCAAATGTGCAATTTCTAAAGAAAGAAATACCGGCGCCTGGGAGAATTATAATATGTCCCCATTCCCTTGAAAAGTTGTCCACGGGCTGTCCGATAAAGTTAATTCTTCCTGTTTTAATACTCAATCTTGCTGAATCTAAAGGATATAAGTTTTTAACTGGGTCGAAAGTATGTAATTTAGCTGCTGTGAACATAATAGCTTCTTCATAGCTTATCCAAATCTGATTAGCTGCTGGAATAATACCCGGTCTGGGGGTTGATATTTTCCTTTGAGCTGTGTCAAGAAGTAAATTATAAACTAAATTATACTTATCACTATGGATTGTTTTTTCTCTGTCTGTCGTCCATTTGATTGTTTGGTCAGAAGCAGAGCGGTATCCAAAATACCTTAAGTCATAATAGCCCGTAAAACGCCTTGCTAAGTTGCTTGAGTGCCCTGGCAAAGGAGTGATTCCGTCCGGGTGTTGATTATAAACTGACTTTGAAAAGCCGTCTGCAATAATTCTGCCACCGACAGAATCAATCAAACGGCCATTCGGATAGAACAACACTGTTGTTCCCGGTTCAATAATTAATGTTCCTGCCACCACATAATCTCTATTGATTATGTAGGTAGTGTCTTTAAGTAAGATTCTTACATCATTCGGCTCGATTTTACCTGAGATGTAAGCCTGTGGCCTTTGGGCATCAGCTTCCCAAATCAGGAATATGCCGAAAAGCATCACTAAGAAACTTAAACGAAACAATCGATGCATAATACCTCCGATTAAAAATGATTTATATTATTAATTTATGAAAAAAATACATTTATATTCTTAATTCATCAATAAAACCAAAAAACATTACTCAATAACTGTGCCAAGTCGAATTAAGCGAGCTTTAGACAGTCCTACAAATTCAGAACCAGCCTCAATAATTATCTCTCTATACATCTCAATCGCTTTTTCTTTATTTCCAGATTTTTCAATACAAACCGCAGCAAAGAACATATATCTGTTTTTTAAGCCCGCAGTAAGTGCAAGCTCCGCAGCTTCAGTATAGTATTTGCCAGCATTTGCATAATCTTTCAAAGACTCTAAAGCAACAGCCATCCCAGCGTTTGCACCTTCAAGGACTGTTTTAGATTTAGACTTTAAAGCTATATCAAAATATTTCTTGGATTCTTCAAATCTATTCAAATTCAATAAGCTATTTCCAGCGTATAATCCAGCTACCTTGCCCTCATCTAAACCTTCGTAAGCATCAGCTATCTCGCTGAGCCCAATTAGCTTTTCGCCGCGGATATAGATGGAAGGATTGCCTTTAAGTGCGACTTCATAGTCTCCCTCGGTGTAAAATGGAAGCACCCGAGCTAAAGACACAGAAGCAGCCTCTTTTTTTTCTGCTGCATTACTCTCTATCATATTTTTAATAAAGAAGAAAGCAGCTACAACAACAATAATAACAACTGAATAAGTAATTATTTTTTTACTGTTTTCTTGTATATAAATTTGGATCTTTTCTACAGTATTTAATTCGTCCTTTTTCTTAAGCGGAAAATTATCTTTTACGTTTTCTTTGGTCTCTTGGTTAAAATTCTTTTTTTTCATACCTTATTAAATTATTAATTTTAAATACTTTATGCACGCCCGAAGGGACTCGAACCCCCAACTTTTGGAACCGGAATCCAACGCTCTGTCCAAATTGAGCTACGGGCGCTTCACCCATTCTTTTTCATAATACAAATTTAGCTTATAAAATTGAAATATCAATGTTTAATTTTTCAATTCCAATAATAATAATAGCATTTTCAAATTTTATAAAAGCATTTTGTTGACAAAATCTGACTGTGTGTAAATTATTACACAACGCTTTTGTTTCTATTGTTCTACTTGAATCGAATCCGGAAGAAAGCATATTTGGTCTAATGCAAAAAGCAAGAAATTTATGATATATTTTATGATATATTAAGCAGAACGCGCTAAATCGTCATAACTCAAAAGATAAGCATCTTTCTTTGAAAAAACAATTAAAAACATAATTACAAAGAAATCCCCCAAAAAAAACTATCTAACTATGTCGTTATAAATAACAAAAGCCATTAGCAAAATTAAAAGGAAAAAGCCGATTTGCTGAAATGCAAGTTTCACCTTCAAAGGAATTTCGCGCCTGAAAATCCCTTCGATCCAAATGAATACAAGATGCCCGCCGTCAAGGGCGGGGAAAGGTAAAATATTGATTATTGCAAGAGTGATTGAAAGAAGAGCCATAAAGTGCAAAAAGTATATAATACCCATCTTTGCTTGGTCTGATGCGGTTTTCGCTATCATTATCGGTCCGCCAAGTGCCTGCTTAACGTGTATTGTTCCAGAAATGATTTGCCCAATCGAGCCAGCAAAAAGTCCTACCGCAGAAATGGATTCCTGAATTCCCTTCCCTGTCGCCTCAAAAATATTATATTTTTTATGAATAATTTCTCCAGTATAAAGCTGACTTATAGCAATTCCAATCAGTCCTTCATCGCTTGGAATAATGCTATCGGAAAAATATTGGGTTCCTCTTTTCCATTCAAAAGCAACAGGCTTTTCTTTGTGGCTTCGGAGTATGCTAACCATTTGTAAATATGATGAAATTTGCTCCCCATTAATAGCACTAACGGTATCGCCTTGCTTGATACCAGCTTTGTCGGCTGGCTTTAAAGACTCCACTGCACCAATCACAACAGCAGATTGAGCGGGGAAAAGACCAAGTGCTTTTTCACCAGCCATTGTTTTTACTAAAGATGAAGCGTCAATTTTCAAATTGATGTTCGAGCCTTCTCTCTCAACGAGGACGCTTTTATCTTTGCCAAAATCTTTTAATGAAATTCCATAAACAAAATCATTCCAAGTGCTTACATTTTCACCGTTTACTGAAATCACTCTGTCATTATACTTAAAGCCGGTTTTTTCAGCAAAAGAGTTTTTTTCAACATAGCCAACTGTTGTTGTAGCTTTTAGTTGCTCCCCCTCACTTAATATTATCCCGGAAAAAATAGCAACGGTCAGCAAGGCATTCATAATAACGCCAGCTGAAATCACAAAAGTTTTTTGAAAAACGTTCTTTGTGCGAAACTCCCAGGGCTGAGGTTCTTGATTAACAAAATCGGTGTCCAGGCTTTCGTCGACCATGCCGGCAATTTTTACGTAACCACCAATAGGGAAAATAGATAAGCGGTAGTCAGTATGCCCCTTGCCGTCCCAATCTTTCTCCAAAGGACCAAAGGAAAAGCCATTGATTTTATTCCATCCAAAGAGTCGATAGCCCATTCCAACAGAAAAAATATCCACCCGTATTTTCATCATTCGAGCAGCAATAAAATGTCCAAACTCATGAACAACGATTAAAATTCCAATAACTATTATAAAGTAAAATAAACTACTTAGAAATTCCATTTGATACTCAATTTAATTAATCAATTTTTCTGTAAAACTTCTTGTTTCCAAATTCGTTTCAATAATATCGTCTAAAGACGGATTTCTTATAATATTAATTTTATTCAATGCAATTTCAATATGCTTTGCAATGTCTAAAAATTGAATTTTGCTTTTGAGGAAAGAGTTGACTGCAACTTCATTTGCAGCGTTGATTATAGTGCAGCTATTCCCGCCAATTTTCATAGCTTCGTAGGCAAGAGCAAGGCAGCGGAATTTTTTTAAATCTGGCTTAAAAAAGTCTAATTTTGAAATCTCAGCTAAGTCAAGTCGAGGGAAATCAAATTTATATCTTTTAGGAAAATTTATAGCAAAGGAAATCGGAATCCTCATATTTGGATTTCCGAGTTGGGCTTTCACCGAGCCGTCAACAAATTGGACAAGTGAATGAACAATACTTTGTGGGTGAACAAGAACATCAATTTTTTCTTGCCCTAAATCGAAAAGCCATTTTGCTTCAATCAGCTCAAAACCCTTGTTCATCATAGTTGCAGAATCTATTGTGATTTTGCTACCCATTGTCCATTTTGGATGCTCAAGTGCATTTTTTAAAGATAAATTTGGATTATCTTCAAAAGGAATATTGAGAAAAGGACCGCCAGAAGCAGTTAAAATTATTTTTTCTATGCTGCTTTTTTCTTCACCTATCAAGCATTGCAAAATTGCGTTATGCTCGCTATCAACTGCAATTATGTTACTTTTAAATTGCTTAGCTTTTTCCATAACTATTGCGCCGGCGCTTACCAGAGTTTCCTTATTTGCAAGGCAAATCGTCCTGCAATGCTCAATAGCAGATAAAGTTGGCAAAACACCACTAAACCCAACAAGAGCAACCAGCACTATATCATTTCTATCGTCTGATGCCGCTTCAATTAATCCAGCTTCTGAATAGAGAATTTTACAGCTTGTATCTATAAGTTTTTTTATTTCAACGGCGTCTTTTTCGTTTTTTACGACCACACCAAGTGGATTAAACTTCGCAATCTGCTTTGCAAGAAGTTTTATATTATTATGAGCTGAAAGGTATCCAATTTGAAAGGCGCTGCCCATTTGCTCAATGACTTCAAGTGCTTGAGTTCCTATTGAGCCGGTCGAGCCGAGTATTGTTATAATTTTTTTTTCTTGCATCGTTTTATAACTAAACTAAATATCTATATTGAGCAATGCAATATCATCGAACTCAATTCAAAATAGTTGAAAAATAAAAAATTCTAAAAACAGCTAATTAAAAAACCTTTTATTTTACAAAACTAATGTATATTTATTGATTATTTTGATAAAATAAAATTATATATTTTTTTCTATATTTGCTTTTTTAAATTTAATCTTTTTAAAATGAAGTTTCTAATCATTTCCTCCGCATTTTTAATTTCAATTCTACTCGGCTTTTTCCCACGAATTGAAAAGCCAAAGCCATTTTTATGGAAATGCCTTGCCATTATAACGATGATTATTGCAATTTTAATTAATATTCTTCCACCAACAGCAACTAATTTAGAAAATGCAAAAGTCATCAGCTCGAAAATATTTAATCATCCAATAAATGCTGCTCTCCGCTTGGGCAATGAAGCTTCTTTTTTCGATGAAACAAATAAGATTTGGGTTTATAGCGTTCAAAGTAAAGAAAAGTCAAAAAATCTTTTCAAGCTTTATTCAAAAGAAGCACTTGAATTGAAAAGTGGAAGCGAATATATTGTAAAATTAAAATACGAAGAAAGCCAAAATGCTTTTGTTTTTCGCTCCATAATAAGTGAAAATCCAATTTTTTCAATTCCATACCTCCCCCAACTTGAAGAGCGAATTAAGATAATGAATTTCCATGTTCCACTTGCTTGGCTCACCGTCCTTGCTTATTTAATTTCAATGATTTACTCAATTCAATATTTAAGGAAACAAGATTTTTCAAGCGACATAAAAGCATCTTCTTCTGCTTATCTCGGAACGATTTTCTGCATTTTGGCTACTTTAACAGGCGCGGTTTGGGCAAAATATAATTGGGGCAGCTATTGGAATTGGGATCCCCGTCAAAGCTCAATTTTCGTTCTTTTGCTTATTTATTTCGCATATTTTGTCTTGCGAAGTTCCATAGAAAACGATTCGACAAAAGCAAAATTAAGTGCAGTTTATTCAATTATAGCATTTATAACTGTCCCCTTTCTCGTATTTATATTGCCAAGAGTTGCATCGGGTTTGCACCCCGGCTCAAGCAGTGAAGACGCACTCGGTCCCTTGCTTGCCACAAAAAGCGATATGCTAAATCCTACAATGCAAATAGGTTTCGGAATCTCAATCATTGCTTTCTCTATGCTTTATTTTTGGTTGTTAAATTTGCAAATAAGAGCTAAGTCGGTGGTCGGGAATCAGGAGTCGGGAAGCGGGAATTAGGAAGCGGGAAGCGGGAAGCGGGAATTTGTCTTGTGTCTTGTCCTAAATGACGTTTACTTTTTTTAACAAAAATAGGTAAAAGTTATGGACAAATTAAAAAAAAAGCTGATGTAAACGCAAAAGATGAGGGTGGCAACTGCCCTAATGTATGCTTCACAAAATGGCCATACAGAAATAGTTGAAATGCTAAAAAAAGCTGGAGCTAAAGAATAAAAAACTATTGCAAATACTCGAGCTATCAGAGTTTCAGCTTAGCTTTATGTCATTAATTTAAAACCATAAATTAAATATTTTTTAAACTAGTATAAAGAGGATAAAATGAAAAAAACTGCACTTCTTATCTTTTCGCTCGGCTAATTCCCGATTCCCGATTCCCGATTCCCGACTACTACTCCAGATTCCCAAGATGCGCACCTCCACCAAGGTAAAATACATTTTTGTAGCCATTTTGCATAAAATAACAGCCGACCTCGAAAGCACGAGGACCACGTTGGCAAATTAGTAAAATGTCTTCTCTTTTGTCGAAATCGTTAATCCTTTCGCGAATATCTGAAATTGGAATTTTTATCGTATTGATTCTTAAAGGACTTGCCTTTATTTCATTCGCTTCCCTTAAATCTATGATTATACCAGAAAATTTGCTCAATAAATTTGGCGGCAAGCACATCAAACGGTTTTCTTCTTGCATGATTGCAATTGAAGCAAGATTATTCAAGGGGTTAAGTGGCGAGGAGTGCGATGGAGTATAAGAATGCTCAAATTCAAGCAAATCGTAAAGAGTTGCTCCTTTTTGACAAAATGCAGAAAAAGAGTCTATATAACGGGTAAGCTCTCCTTTTCCAATTAGTTGCAATCCCAATAGCTTATACGTGTTTATATCATAAACTAATTTTGAAACTAAATCCTCAACGTCCGGATGATAATCGGGTCTATCGTAAGTGGAAATAACCACCGAAGCGGAGTTGAAGCCAAATTGCTTTGCTCGTTCTTCCGTCAATCCGCTGCTTGCAAAGTAGTAATCAAATACTTTAATTGAGCTTGTTCCAATGGCGCCAGTGAATTTGCTTTTAAGTCCAAAAATATTGTCGGCAACTGCTCTGCCCTGTCTATTTGCTAAAGAGCCAAGCGGGAAATAATCGTTTTGTTCGGTAATCAAATTTTTTAGCTCAATGCAATCGCCAGCCGCGAAAACTCCTTCAATATTTGTTTGTAATTTTTCATTTGTTAAAATCCCGGCGAAATCCCCTGTTTTTATTCCAGATTGCTTTGCCAACACCACATTGGGTTTTATTCCCAAACATATAAAAGCGTAATTGCATTCAATCAAATCGCCATTTGATAAGTGAATACAGGGGTTTTCCTTGCTATCAACTGTAACTTTTTCTACCTTTGAGAATAAATGCAATTTCACCCCTTCATCTTTGAAGATTTTATTTGCAAGTAAATTGAAATCGCTGTCGAACATTTTGGGGAGCAAGCGATTTTCTCTTTCAATTATATGTGTTTCTATTCCCCAAAGAGATCGCATAGCCTCGGCAAGCTCGCAGCCAATTAGTCCAGCTCCAATTATTGCAACTTTATCAATTTTTTCTATTTGAACTTTTTCACGGAATTTTTTTGCATCAAGCGGATTATGAAAAAAAGAAATATTATCGGAAGGTGGATAAGGAAAGGGCGCCTCGCAAACCTTGGCGCCGGTGGCTAAAAGCAAAAAATCATATTCTAAAGTAAACTGCGTATTATCTTTGAGATTTTTGCAGTTAAGAGTTTTCTCATCTCTATTAATTGAAAGAGCTTCTGTGTTTAAAAATGCTTTTACGTTCTTTACTTTCAAAAAATAATCTTCATTTCTCAGCAGACCATAAGGAGTTTTTGCTAAATCGAAAAAGCTATCTATGTCGCCTGAAGCATAAAAGGGCATTCCACAAGTTCCATAAGAAAGGAAGCTATTTTTTTCTATAATGCTTATCTCAAATTCACTTGAAAGCCTCGACAGCCTTGCAGCGCATTTGCAGCCAGCTGCCATTCCACCAATTATAACTACTTTTTTCATATTTTTCATTGAAAATATATTAAATTAAAAAAATATCTTTAAGATTTTTTTTAAAACTTTTTTTTAAAATTTACTTTCTTTAAATTTGTTAAAAATACAAATTAATTGCTAAATATCGTAATTGAATATTGAAATGGAAGAAAGCAGCCCCAAAGAGCATATTAAATTGAAAGACATAGCAGCTCTTTTATTAAGTCAAAAGAAATTCCTCCTGTATTTTATCGGCATATTTACTGGAATTGCTTTCGTTTATAGCTTGATTTGTCCAAGGGAATACGAGGCATATACCTCGCTTATGCCCCCTGAGAAATCAAGCTCGCCGGGTATTTCTTCTAT
This sequence comes from Ignavibacteria bacterium, assembly GCA_012522895.1. Lineage (GTDB taxonomy): Bacteria > Bacteroidota > Ignavibacteria > Kapaibacteriales > UBA2268 > JAAYJM01. The sequence goes on along the minus strand of JAAYJM010000195.1, from coordinate 8,878 downwards.
GCTCTCTTCCTTTTCTGGTGGCGGCTTTTCTTTTTCAAATTTAGACCAATCTACAAAAACTGTGCTTTATTCAGAAATGATAAAAAGCCGTCAGGTTGCCTCCTTCATTGCAGAAAAACTTAATTTAAAAGAGCATAGGCTTTTCAAAAGTTTAAATAGAGATAAAATGCTTTATGAAATCCTTGCTCTGCTAAATGTTAGCAACAATCGTAGCGGGATTATTTATATCGCAGTATCGCTAAAAACTTCTTTTTTTGCAAATGAAAAGGGAAAAAGAGAAACTGCGAAACTTGCCGCAGATATTGCAAACTATGCTTACATTGCCTTGGATTCTATTAATAGAAGCATCAGCTCGGCGAAAGCAACGCAAAAAAAAGGATTTATTGAAAAAGTTTTAAAAGAAAAGCAATTCGAACTTGATTCGGTGGATAAAGCACTTGAAAACTTTCAAAGTCAAAATAAAGTTCTTGCATTAGACAAGCAAACTCAAGCTATTGTAACTAATGCAATCACTATTGGTAGCGAGCTTGCAAAAGCTGAAATTGAACTAAATTTAATGCTACAAGAATACGAGCCAAACTCTCCCACCGCGAGAATCCAAAAAGAAAAAGTGGTAAATTTAAGAAGCCAATATAATCGAATCCAAAGCGGAGGGCTAACAACAAGCGATGAATTTTCTATTCCGCTACAAAGCATTCCAAATATAATACGTGAATATACAAATTTGCTTCGTCAGCAAAAGATTTTGGAGCAAGTAAATATTTATTTGGAAACTCAAAAGTATCAGGAAGCAATTCAAGCTCAAAGCGATGTCTCAATTATTGAGCAACTTGATATTGCTGAGCCGGCAATCGAGCCAGCTTCGCCAAGAATTTCGATTAGCACAATTCTTGGTTTTTTCCTCTCAATTTTTATTGCTTTTGCTATTGTAATGCTGAAATCAATTATAAAAAGTAAATAAAAGGCAAATTATTCGTAAATTTGTGTTTTAAAAAGAATTTTTTTAACAAATAATAGAGTTTTATGTCAAGATATAAAAGCTATCAATATATTGAAAACTTATCCGATGTAGTCGGGAAAGAGGTAACCTTGCGTGGTTGGGTTTTCAATAAAACAGGGAAAGGGAAATTGCAATTCGTTATATTGCGAGATGGAACTGGAATCGCGCAATGCGTTATTTTTAAAGGAAATGTCAGCGAGGAGATTTTTGAACAAGCAAAAGCATTAACTCAAGAATCCTCGCTTATCATCACCGGAACCGTTAAAAAAGAAGACAGAGCGCCTGGCGGCTTTGAAATTGATGTTACTGACTTGGAAATTTTGCAACTTTCCAAAGATTACCCAATAACACCGAAAGAGCACGGCGATTCTTTTTTAATTGAGCATAGGCATCTTTGGCTCCGCTCTTCAAGACAGCATGCAATAATGAGAGTTCGGGCTGCAATTATCAAGGCAATAAGGGATTTCTTTGATGGGAATGGCTTTAAGCTTATGGATTCGCCACTGCTTACGCCAAATGCCTGCGAAGGCACCTCCACTCTTTTTGAAACAGATTATTTTGATTTCGGAAAAGCGTATCTTTCTCAATCCGGGCAACTTTATGCAGAAGCATCTGCTCTATCACTTGGGAAAGTTTATACTTTTGGTCCCACATTCCGCGCCGAGCGTTCCAAAACACGTAAGCATTTAACGGAATTTTGGATGGTCGAGCCGGAAATGGCATTTTTCGACATAAATGATGATATGGATCTTGCAGAGGACTTAATTGAGTATATAGTCCAATATTGCTTGAAAACTTGCACCAGAGAACTTGCTACTCTTGAACGCGATACAACAAAACTTGAAAAGGTTAAGCGTCCTTTCCATCGGATGAGTTATAGCGAGGCAGTAGATTGGCTAATAAAAAACAAAGTTCCTTTAATTCAAAAGGATAGCGAAGGAAAAGACGTTCACATTCATCCCTTCCCTTGGGGCGAGGATTTTGGAACCGTCCAAGAAGAAGCTATAATGGAACAATTTGATAAGCCTTGCATTATTCACCGCTATCCTGTTGGTGCAAAAGCATTTTATATGAAACAAGACCCAGAAAATTCGAAAGTAGTTCTTGCAATGGATATGCTTGGTCCAGAAAAAGCTGGCGAGCTTATTGGTGGCAGCCAAAGAGAAGACAACTACGATTTATTACTTGAAAAAATTAAGCAGCATGATCTCCCGCTTGATGAATTTAAGTGGTATCTTGATTTAAGAAAATATGGCTCAGTTCCTCATAGCGGCTTTGGACTTGGCCTTGAAAGAACGGTAAAATGGATTACAGGCGCTGCCCATATTCGCGAAACAATTCCATTTCCAAGGACAATTTATAGGATTACTCCATAAAGAATTTCTTGCTCGCTCGGGGGAAAAAGATGGCGAGAAATCTCAGTGCCACTTTTTTCAAAGGGGAAAATTGAGTGGCACTGTCATTTTGAGCGCAGCGAAGAATCCAGAAAACATTTCAATATCGCAATCACTCTGGATTCCTCGCTACGCTCGGAATGACCCAATGCAAGTTCCACCCCCTGCCCCCGCCAGCGGGGGAGACAGCACTGCTCTGTGTTTCGGATATCCTCTCCTATCAAAGAGGAGCAAGGGGAGGTGCTTCTGGATTCTTAGCTGTTGCTTGGAATAGAACAATGGTCATTTCGACTACGCTCAATGACCGATAGCTGACAACTTCTCCGGATTCCTCGCTACACTCAGATATTATGTTTAAAAAAATACACCAGCGCCAGCGGGGAATAATGTTCAAATTGGCAGGATATAAAAAAAATAATTTTTTATTATTCTTTTTATTTTTAATTTGAAAAAATGTTTTTACAAAAAATTATTAAAAATAAAATATTTGTCCATATTTAAACAATATATTGAATTAATAAACCGCTGGACTTTCTTTGCGATAATAGCATTAGTTTCCGGCTTTACAATACTTTACGTTGCTAACGTTGTATATATAAACAAGTTACTAAAACAAAATCAAATACTTGATAAAAGCTATTCTACTTTGAAAAACAGTAATAATACGTTAAGGAGTCGCTTGATTGAGTTACAATCTCCAGCCCGTATTATCCCAATAGCAGAAAAGCAACTTGGAATGGTAAAAACTGAGGAACTTGCAACTTGTTTGAAGGAATAATCTATGTTATTTGAAGTATCCGGCGTTGAAATCCACCCTCTAATTCCACCTTTAGTTGCATTATTAGTTTCTACTTTCACTTCTACAAGCGGTGTGTCGGGAGGTTTTTTGCTATTGCCGTTTCAAGTAAGCTTTCTTGGTTTCACAAGCCCGGCTGTAAGCTCCACAAATCAACTATATAACATAGTTTCAATACCAAGTGGAGTGCTTAAATATATACGCGAGGGACGAATGGTGTGGCCCCTTACTTGGATTGTAGTAGCTGGGACTTTGCCCGGCGTGCTTATTGGTGCTTTGATTAGAATAAACTTTCTTTCAGACCCAAAGGTTTTTAAAATATTTGCTGGCTTTGTGCTGCTTTATATCGGAATAAAATTAGTAACTGATATTCTTTCAAAGAAAAATAATAATAGCTCAGAAGATAGATTTCAAGAATTAGTAAAAAGCCATTCAAAATCGCAAGGCGATGAAAAGCTTAAGCTCCCGCGCTCCAAGGTGAAAAAATTTAACTTAAAAGAGCTTGTTTATGAATTTTATGGAGAAAGTTATCGAGTTCCTACAATTTCTATGTTCATCATTAGCTTTATTGTTGGGATTATCGGGGGAGCTTATGGAATTGGTGGAGGCGCAATAATTGCTCCAGTATATATAGCATTTTATAAGTTACCAGTCTATACAGTTGCAGGACCTGCGTTAATGGGAACTTTCTTAACTTCAATAGCTGGAGTGATTTTTTATCAAATCCTGTCTTTATTTTACACGAACACAGCAATTGCACCCGATTGGACACTTGGTATGCTTTTTGGGGTAGGTGGCTTTGTTGGAATGTATATCGGTGCAAGCATACAAAAGCATATACCGGCAAAAATTATAAAATGGCTGCTCGGTCTTTGCATTCTTTTTTTAGCAATTAATTATATTTTTGTAGTATTCAAATAAATGGAGTATCTATGGAGTTTAGTAAACTAGATATTTTTATTGAAATCGCGAAACAAAAAACAATGAAGCAGGTTGCTGTTGCGGCAGCTGAAGACGAAAACGTATTAGAAGCTGTTTGCGCCGCCCGGACAAGCGGCATCTGTCAGCCTTTGCTTGTTGGCAATTCAAAAAAAATAAGTGAAAACGCTGAAAAGCTAAAAGTAGATTTGAAAGGCATTGAAATTATTGATGAGGAAAACCCTTCTAATGCGAGCAAAATTTGCGTTAAATTAATACGCGAAAACAAAGCTCACATTATGATGAAAGGCTTAGTAGGCACTGCAGATTTCCTTAGAGCAATACTAGACAAAGAAAATGGCTTGCGGGACGGGAAATTGCTAAGCCACATAGGATTTTTCGACCCCCCAAGCTATCATAAGTTGATTGCAATTACCGATGCCGCTCAAAACGTTGCTCCAAACTTGGAAGATAAAATATCAATCGTTAATAATTCAATAAAAATTTTTCATAGCTTAGGGAAAGCAAAGCCGAAAATTGCAATGCTCGCCGCTGTTGAAACTGTAAATCATAAAATGCCAGCTTGCACTGACGCTGCAATTATTACAATGATGAATAAGCGAGGGCAAATTAAAAACGCTGTGATTGATGGACCGCTTGCCTTAGATGTTGCGCTATCGAAAGAGGCTGCAATGGTAAAAGGCTTAGAAAGTGAAGTAGCTGGCGATCCTGACTTGCTTTTTACACCGGACATTGAGGCTGGGAATATTTTATATAAGAGCTTCACCTGCGTTGGGGGAGCATCTGTGGCAGCTGTTATACTTGGCGCTGCAGTGCCAATAGTTTTGACCTCAAGATCCGATTCAGAAAAAAGCAAATTGCTTTCGCTTGCACTTGCTGCTGCTTCTTGCTAAACGATGAATTAGATACTTTTCTTTTTAGACAAAATTGGGTGGGGCTGTTAAATTTTAACAGAGGAGACGGCTGTTTTGCTGTCGGGCTTTTATAATGATGGACTTCTATTTAGAGTAATCGGATAAGTAAAAATCAAGAAAATCAGGGCTTAAACAATCTGGATTCTTCACTGAGTTCAGAGTGACGCTGCCTTTCTTATTCCATAAAAACTAATTCCCGACTACCGACTACCGACTACCGACAAATCAAGCATTCTTCCCAAGTAAAACAAAAGCAATCGTCCTTACTACGATGTAAAAATCGAGAAACAAAGACCAATTTCTGATATAGTAAACGTCAATAGAAACGCGTTCGGCGAATGTAACTTCATCTCTATTTTCAATAATTTGCCAAAGCCCTGTTATCCCTTGTTTCACACTTAAAATAATATCTTCCTGCCCCAACATTTTGGGTTTTTCCCAAGCAAGATAAGCCCGGGGACCCAATAAGCTCATATCCCCTTTTAGCACATTTAAAAATTGCGGGACTTCATCTAAACTAAATTTCCTTAAAATTTTCCCGATTCTTGTCATTCGGGGGTCATTTTTTAATTTATGATATTTATTAAATTTGGCACGCATTTCTTCGTTTTGGCTTAAAATCGTTTGCAAGCGGTATTCGGAATCGGTATACATTGTGCGAAATTTAATCATATCGAAGCGCGAGTTGTTTTTTCCCATTCTTTCCTGTTTAAAAAAGACTGAACCTTTTGAATCTATTTTAATTAATAAAGCAATGGCTAAAGTAAAGGGAAGCGACAATAAAATAAACAAGGAAGAGAGGAATATATCAATGAATCTTTTTTGAATTATAGCAGAATTTTTTAATAATTTCTGCTGAAGCTCGAAACCGAAAAATGCACCGAAGCTTTTCACAGTAATCCAAACACTCGAAATACCAAATAAATCTGGAATAATCAAAGTTTTGTGGAAGTATTTAGAATATTTAGCAATTACCTGCTCTTGCACCTTCGGTTCTGCATTTGGCATTGCCAGAATTGCATAATCCAAACTAAGCTTTTTTATAAGCTCCGGAATAATTGTTAAGCCACCAATTACTGGAACTTTTTCTATATAGCCCCATTTATCAACGTTATCGTCAACGGCAACGATTGGACGCAATCCAATCTGCTGGTGCTTAAGCAAGGTTTTTATTATCTTTTCGCCAGTATTTCCAGCGCCAAGAATAATGACGGGCAAACCCCACCACTTTTTTTTGCAAAACAGTTTCCGAGTAAAGCTGCGTCCTATCGGCAAAGCAATTAGTGAAATTAGCCAAGAAAAGATAAAAACTAAATATATGAAATTATTAAAACGCTCGAAAAACAAACTTGTGAAAATCAATCCAGCAAACACAATGGTGCTTGAGTGCGTTAGCCCTCTTAATTCGTCAATTACATCAATACCCAAGCCCGGATAAAGTCGCCTTAGCGCAAATGCAATTGGAAAAATTAAAAGCGAGAAAAAGAAAATTGAAAGCCCGATCGATGAATTTGCTATGCCATATCCAAATAAATTAGCAGCTTGAAGCGCAAGTCCAAACGACAGTGCAATGGACAAAATATCGGAAATAATAAAAATAGCAGCAGCAACGATTTTTTTTAATAAAATCTCGCTTGGCTTAATTTTTAAATCGCTGCTGTTGTTTACAATTTTAGTTAATTGATGTAAAGTAAAAGTTTCCATCGAATTATCTATGAATTCCTCTTTTTGAATTCTCAATAAAATTAATACAGCTTTTTACTTCTTCGCTGATTTTTTCTTTCTTTAAAAACTCTGCAATTCCTTCTTTATTGTTGAAACCAGAATAAAGGACGGTGTTATAAAAACTTTCAATTTCTTCAATTAGTTCGTTTGAAAAGCCACGCCTTCTAAGTCCAATTTTATTAACTCCTTCTACCTTTGCCGGCTCTCTCCCCAAAAGCACATAAGGTGAAACATCTTTTACAGCTTTCACATCTGCGGCAAGCATAGAATGAGCACCAATAACGCAAAATTGATGCACTTTTGCAAAGGCACCGAGAATTGCCCAATCCTCAATAACAACGTGCCCGCCTAAATGAGCAAGGTTTGCTAAGATTATATTGCTGCCGAGAACGCAATCGTGGGCAACGTGAGTGTATGCCATAAGCAAATTATTATCCCCAACAACAGTTTTTCCGGTCTCGCTTGTCCCTCTATTGATAGTAGCATATTCGCGAATTACGTTTTGATTGCCGATGCTGACTATACTTTCCTCTCCTTCAAATTTCAGGTCTTGCGGAATGGTCGAAATAACTGCGCCGGCGAATATTTTGCATTCCCTCCCAATCCTTGCGCCATTAGCAATTACAACGCTTGAACTAATCTCGCAGTTATCCCCAATTATAACGTCATCTTCAACGATTGAAAATGCACCGATTCTCACTGATTTTCCTATTTCAGCTTTTGGCGATACTATTGCTGTCGGGTGTATTTTTACTTCGCTCATAGCTCCTTTTTAATTACTGCTGCGCTAAATTCTGTTTCGGCTACCACTTGGCTATTCACATAAGCCGTCCCTTTAAACATATAAGAATTAAATTTTTTCCCAAGCATTTGCAAATCCATTACTAATTGGTCGCCAGGGATGACTGGTTTTCTGAACTTTGCATTTTTTATTGCCATGAAAAATACATGATATTGGGTGTAATCATCGAGGGTTTGAAGAAGCAGCAAACAACCAGTTTGCGCCATTGCCTCGCAGATCAAAACACCTGGCATTACAGGTTTTCCGGGAAAATGCCCAGTAAAAAATTGCTCGTTCATAGTTACGTTTTTAACACCGAGTATTGTCTTATTTTCGTAATCTATATCGATAATTTTATCTATCAATAAGAAGGGATAGCGGTGTGGCATTATTTTCAGTAAGTCATTTATATTTAAAACTGATTCGCTGTTTTTATCTATTTGAAATCTTTTAAGTGGGGAGGTCTTTTTGTATAAAGCACGGATTTTTTTTGCAAATTCGATATTTGCCGCATGGCCCGGGCGTGCTGCTAAAATCTGAGCTTTCAAAGGAACACCAGCCAAAGACAAATCTCCAAGCAAATCAAGTAATTTATGCCTTGCAGGTTCATTTTTAAATCTAAGGGCAGAATCGTTTAATATGCCTGTTTCTCCAAGAACAGGAGCATCTTTCATATTAAATTTTTCTTGCAATTCTTTTAGCTGCTTATCATCAAATTCTTTATCTACAATCACAATCGCGCTATCTAAATTGCCACCCTTGATTAAGCCTTGATTGTAAAGCATTTCTACTTCGGAAAGAAAACAAAAAGTGCGTGCAGAGGCAAACTCGCTTACAAATTCTTTTTCTAAATTAAAAAGTCCAGTGTGTTGGCTTCCAAGTGCGGGATTATGGTAATCTATCATCACGGTAATGCGGTAGTCATCAGTGGGAAGGGCAACAATATCAACGCCGTTTTTTTCATTTGTATATCGCACAGCTTCGTTGATTACAAAGTATTCCCTTTGCTCTTCTTGCTCAACAAGACCAGCTTTCAGCAACACTTTCACATATTCAGCTGAACTGCCATCGCAGACCGGCGGCTCACTTTCAGAAAGCTCGACTTTGCAATTATCAATTTGAAGCCCATAGAGAGCAGCCATCACATGCTCCACGGTTTGAACTCTTACTTCCTTGCCATTGTGCTGAATTCCAAGCGTAGTCCCGCGCGACAAATCAACTACATAATCGACCAAAGCCGGCACTATCACTTCTTCGCCGTCAATCTTGCGAACGAACTTTATGCCGTAGCCCGCTGGCGCTGGATTGAAAGTTATGGTAGAAGTATTT
>JAAYJM010000194.1 GCA_012522895.1 Ignavibacteria bacterium | reverse complement strand
CATTAACTACAGTAAATTCATACCTTTCGCAAGAAGAAATTAAGCAAAACCTTGGCGACAATTCCAATAAAATAAAATGCCTTCAACTAATAAAAACCCAGTTCGATGAGTTTTATCATACAAGTTTTGCCATAGAAATCTCCTTTTATATAATTGCTTTTACTATTGCAAATATTTATTTTCTAGATCAAGCTCTGATTTTCACAGTTATTTTAGCAATAAATTGCATTAGCTTGTTTGCTTTATTTGTGTTGCGCTCGGGACTTTACAGCTTTTCAAAAAAATATGCTAACACTGTTTCGTTAAAAATCTGTCCCTTACTTGTTTTGCTTTCCTTAGTGGTAAAGCCATTAAGCTATATTCAAAAGAAAATCGATAGTCAAATATATGGCAGATCGCAAGAAGAGTCGCTCCAAGAGCTTAGTGAAATGGTGGATAATGCAATGGAGGAAGGCTCGATTGAAGCTGGCGAGTATAGAATTTTGAAAAATATAATGAAATTCAGTGATGTTTTAGTTTCTGATGTGATGACCCCTCGAACAGTTGTTTTTAGCTTGGAAGCGGATAAAACAGTTGGTGAAATAGTGAATTTACCTGAGCTGCAAATGTATTCACGTTTTCCTATTTGGAAAGGCGAATCGCTTGACGATGCGGTAATTGGCTATGTGCTTTCAAAAGACGTTATGCGTTTTGCTATTTCTGGAAAAAAAGACAAAAGATTGCGTGAAATATCAAGGGAAATTAATTTTATCCACGAAAATCTTGGATTAGACAAAGTTCTTGAGGATTTTCTTCAGAAGCGTCAGCATCTTTTTCTTGTTGTCGATGAATATGGCGGGGTTGAAGGAATTATCACAATGGAAGATGTTTTGGAAACCATTCTTGGAGTAGAAATAGTGGACGAGCAAGATAGATTTGTAGATCTGCGAGATGTTGCAAAGCAAATGCGAGATGAACGCGTTTCAAACATTGCACAAATTACAAATTAAACTTTTTTAGCATAAAATTTTCAAGGTCAAAAATAATGAAAAAATATTTTTTACTTATTGCTTTTTTACTTTTAAGTTGCAAAGAAACAAAGGAAGTCGTTTGCCAGCAAGCAAATGAAAGCGACTATATACATTTTCTTTCCAAAGCAAAATTGCCTTCTCAACTTGATTTTTGCGGAGAAAAGATTCCGCTTGAAATAGCAGAGGTTCGCCAGAGGGCAGAAAGAGAATTTTACATTTTGCTACAGCAGCCCGGACAAATTATTTTATATTTAAAGCGTTCTGGAAAATATTTTGAGATTTATGAAAAGGTTTTTAAAGAAGAAAATGTTCCAGACGATTTGAAATTTCTTTCTGTTGCTGAAAGCGCTCTTTATATGTCGCGTTCTCCAAAAAACGCACTTGGCTTGTGGCAATTTATTCCAGAAACAGGTCGCTCGATGGGACTGATTGTTGATGATTATGCTGACGAAAGATGCCACCCTGAAAAAAGCACTCGCGCTGCTGTAAAATACTTAAAATCGGGTTATTCAAAATTCAAATCTTGGACTCTTGCCGCAGCTGGCTATAATATGGGACACGGCGGGGTTTCGGAAAATTTAAGATTTCAAGATGCTAATGATTTTTTTGAACTCTTTTTAAATGAAGAAACGTCAAGGTATATTTTAAGAATAGTAATAATCAAGGAAATAATGAAAAATCCAGAGAAATATGGATTTCATTTTAAAAAAGAAGAACTATATAAGCCCGAGGATTGCAAAATTGTTACTGTAACAGGTTCGATTGATAACTTATCAAATTGGGCAAAGCAAATTGGAACAAGCTATAAAGATGTAAAACTTTTAAATCCTTGGATATTAAAGCGTAGTTTACCTGCACCGCCAAAAAACAAGAGCTGGGAAATAGCAATTCCAAAGTAATATTTTTGAACTTGGGAAAGAGGGAAAAAAGATCTGCCACACTTCTAATTGTGGTAGATCTGAGTTTCACACAAAGAAAGCAAAACTCCGACCACGTTGCCCGCAGCTACGCTGATGAAATTGCTAATGAAAATAAATTATTGTTTTTAATTGAAATTTTGTAAATTAAAAAAAATAAAGGATAAAACTATGCAATTAAGATATTTAACAAATGAAAATGGCGAAAAAACTGATGTAGTAATGAAATATACTGATTATAATGATATAATGGAAGAAATCGAAGACATTAGAGCAATAGCAGAAAGAAACAATGATGAATTAATTCCACATTCTGACGTAATGAAAATGTTTGAAATTGTAGAAAATTAAGAATATCAAGCGATTTTTATCGAATAAGAATAAGCGATTATAGAGTTATTTATCCAATTTTAGACAATATTCTTTTAATCGAAATCATCAAAATTGGGCATAGAAAAGAAGTTTATAGATAATTACAATCCGCACCAAATTCACCGAAAAGGACAAAGGCAAAGAAAGCAAGCGCTTACCACGTTGCCCGCAACTACGCCGATGAAATTGCGCGTTTCGCAAACATAGATTAGTAGTTATATAATTATAATAT
>JAAYJM010000193.1 GCA_012522895.1 Ignavibacteria bacterium | reverse complement strand
TAATGTTTTTTATAATTAGCATAATGCTTTAACTTGTTTGTATTATAATACCAACAAAGGAATAAATAAAAATGAATAGAACAGAAATATTGATACTCGGCTCAGGGCTTGCAGGCGCTTTGGCGGCAATAATAGCAGCGGAAAAGGGCTTTAAAGTAACGATTATCACGAAAACAGACGATTTACTTAGCGGAAGCTCAAAACTTGCCCAAGGCGGAATAATTTACAAAGGGGATAACGACTCACCTGAAAAACTAAAAAACGACATTATGGAGGCTGGCGCAGGGCATTGCTGGGAGCCTGCCGTAGACCAGCTCTGCCACCTTGGAGCAAAACTCGTAAAAGAGCTTTTAATCGAAAGGCTGCAAGTGGATTTCGATAGAGACGATAATTCTATTTTGGATTTGACAAGCGAGGGGGCGCACTCCGAACCTCGTATCATCCATTCAAAAGATATGACGGGGCAGTCAATTCAAAACTCCGTGATCAAATCGCTCAAAAGCAATAAAAACATAGAAATACTTACCGGGCATACACTTGTGGACTTGCTTACTTTGTCCCACCATTCAAAAATTTCACTGGATATTTACGAAAAACCAGCTTGCTTTGGCGCTTTAGTATTAAACAATGAGACAGGAAAGGTTTTTCCGATTTTTGCCTCTAAAACAATACTTGCAACTGGCGGACTTGGGCAAATATATGTCCACACTACAAACCCAGCCGAAGCTACTGGCGATGGCGTTGCTGCAGCTTGGCGAGCAGGAGCAAGATGCTTTAATCTTCAATACATACAATTTCATCCAACTACTTTTTATGGCGAAAGGGAACGCTTTCTTATTTCCGAATCCTTGCGCGGCGAGGGAGCAGTTTTGAAAGATAAAAATGGTCTTGAATTTATGCACAAATATCATCAGCTTGGCTCGCTTGCCCCGCGAGATGTGGTGTCGCGGGCAATTCACCATACTTTGCTTGAATCGAAACAGCCTTGCGTCTACCTCGATATTTCATTTATAGATGGAAAATGGCTGAAAAATAGATTCCCTAATATATACCAACATTGCTATAATGCGGGGATAGATATTACAGAGGAGATGATTCCGGTCGTTCCAGCGGCTCACTATTTTTGCGGGGGAGTGGGAGTTAGTTTGAAGGGAAAAACCTCGCTCAGTCGGCTTTATGCTATTGGTGAGGTTTCTTGCACCGGCGTGCATGGCGCCAATCGCCTTGCCTCTGCTTCTTTACTTGAAAACGTTGTTTGGGCTTGGAAAGCTGTGAACGATGCCTGCAATTTCACAAAAGCTGACGAATATTTTCCAGATATTTTTCCTTGGGAAGAAGAAAATGAAATCGTAGATATGGCACTAATCGCTCAGGATTGGCAAACGATTAAAAATACTATGTGGAATTATGTTGGGCTTGTTCGCACTCAGCAACGCTTGCAAAGAGCAAAGACAATACTTAGACATTTGCACACAGAAATAGAGCAGTTTTATAAAAAAGCAAAAATGACAAAAGAAATAGTTGAGCTTCGCAATGGTATTCAAACTGCTATGGCTGTTTTCCAATTTGCATCAGAAGACAGGATAAGTCGTGGGGCGCATTACGTTAAACCCTCTTGAAAAATAGCATAGAAGCACTGTTCTCTTTTGCTTTAAATATATAAAAAAGAGACAATTAAATATTTTTTATCGACTAATCAAGCTCTTTCTTTTTTAAATCCTTTTTAGTTGAAATAACTGAAATTATCATCGTTAAAGCTAAAATAAGACCAACAAAAATTAAGGAAAATTCAACAGATATTGGGTAAAAATGCTGAAGTATCATTTTTAGCCCTACAAAAACGAGTATTATCGAAAGTCCATAGTTCAAATACTTGAAATAACGCATAACAACTGCCATAGCAAAATAAAGCGCTCTTAAGCCGAGAATTGCCATAATGTTCGAGGTGTAAACGATAAACATATCTTGAGAAATCGCAAGCACCGCCGGTATTGAATCGACTGCAAACATTATATCGCTTGACTCAATGACAAGCAGAACAACGAATAGCGGAGTAGCAAATAATCTATGATCAATACGAGTGAAAAATTTTCCTTCGACAAAATTATCTGTTACCGGCATTATTTTTTTGAAGGCTTTAATAATCGGATTTTTTTCTGGATGAAGCTCTTTGTCTTTTTCTTTTATAATTTTATAGCCCGAATAAATCAGTAAAACTCCGAAAAGATAAAGCACCCAATCAAATGCTTCTATTAGTTTTATTCCAGCGAAAATGAATAAGAAACGCATCGCCACAGCACCAACAATTCCCCAGAACAATGTCCGATGCTGAAATTTACCCGGAACCTTAAAGTAAGTGAAAATCATTAAAAAAACGAAAAGATTATCTACACTTAAAGATTTTTCAATAAAATACGCAGAAAAATATTGGAGGGCGCTTTCTTGTCCTTTAATATAATAAACAAAGACGCCAAATGCTAAACCGAGAAAAATCCAAAAAGCCGACCATAGCAGCGCTTCCTTTATTTTTACCTCGTGTTCCTTTTTATTAAACACCAATAAATCAAGTGCAAGCAGCACAACCACTAAAACGCTGAACTCAACCCAATAAGAAAAATCTCCCATCTTGCAAACTCATTAATTTATAAAATATTATGGAACGCAAAGCACTTCAATAAATCCAAATAAAGTATTTCTACTATTGCAAAATTAATAATTTTTTTTAAAGATTAGCATTAGAAATAGATTTTCGAACATCCTAATTAAATCAAAGATTTATTCAAATGGAAAGGACAAGAGGGTTTTGAAAGAAATCCCTCCTCCCCCTTTTTCAAAGGGGGAGATAGAGTAGCAGCGTCTTTCTGAACAAAGTGAAGAATCCAGAAAAGAAAATCCCCCCGACCCCCTTTTTCAAAGGGGGAGATAGTGTAGCAGCGTCTTTCTGAACAAAGTGAAGAATCCAGAAAAGAAAATCCCCCCGACCCCCTTTTTCAAAGGGGGAGACTTATTATTAGGATGAAACACAGAATAGCTCTTGCTTCTTCCTAAAAAGGAGGGCTGGGGAGGTGTAAAACAATATTCCTCTACTTCCCAAGTTTAACTTAAGAAGTAGCTCAAAATGCAAATTCAACAAGGGGTTGCAACCCCGATGCAGCGGCGTTTATCTCCTTCCAAAATTCAATTTTGGAAGGGGGGAAACTAATAATTTAATTATTTATTTTACTTTCAAAAAATTTATATATTGATTTTTTAAAAACTCCTGAATAAGTGGCTATATATACTGTATCATTTAAAACCTCTATACCAGTAATAAATCTATCTTCAAGTCCATCGTTTTTCAATTCTCTTGAGTTTATAAAGTTACTTTCAAAATTTACTGTGTATAATGCATCTCTATGTGAATATACAAGACTATCATTAATATTATAAAATTCAATTTGTTTAGAAAAATCATTTAATTCGGCAAATAATCGCCAAGTTTCACCTTGGTCTCTTGATATATATAATTCGAAGTAAGAATAGGCATATAAATTGCCTTTGTATTTAAATAAACTATAAGTGTTTTGAACATTAGGTATTCTTTTATAACTCCCATCAGAATAAATTTTATAAAAGTTACTATGTGCCCATTGAATAAAAAAATAGTCATCGAAAGAACGAATATAATACGGGTCTGGCCAACCCAGAAAAAAAGAATCAATAGTAATTGTTTTTGATTTTAATAATGAAATTTCATGAGGGGCATTATAAGGGGCATTATCATTATAAGCAGTTGATATGTCAAGTAACATAAGTGTTTTATTTTTAACTATATTTTGTTCATATTGAAATAATATCTGCTTTTTGTCGTTTATAGCCATCCATTTACCTAATATAGGATTTAATACTTTTCTAAATAATGAGTCAATTTCTAATAAATTAACTCTTAAATATCCATCTCGAGAATAACTTGCTTTTAAATTGCTAACTATAAGGGTCGGGTCATTATGTATTAAATAAACCGGTGATGTAACTAATCCTTGATAGAATGGTAAAGCAAAATCTATACTATTTGGCATGTCAAGCCAAGCAAATTGACTTATTTTACCATTTTCAATTTCTGTATGATGTTTAGGGTGTTGAAAATATAAAGTATTTTCATAGCATCCAGTGCTTAAAGTTACTTTTTTAATATCTCTAAATCCTTTTTCCTCTTGCCAGCTATTTTCTTTCATTACCTCAACAGTAACAATTTTTTCATCTGTGCATGCTAATATCAAAAAAAATAATATTATCAAAAGAATAATACTCTTCATAATTTATCCTACAAAATTTTAAAATTATCAATTTCAAGAAATACAAAATTTTTAATTATACTATTTGATTTAGGAAATATCATAATTTTGCTAAGTTAAGAAATTATAACATACAATTTGTTTTTATTTAACAAATATTTTTAAAATTTGCCCCGTTACCGATAAATTGGGGAGATTTTAGCTACCAATAAGGTGATAGATTATTAATATTGATTAATTATATATTATATTTGGTTTTATTAACATTTTTTCTTTTTAACTTTATTAAATAAACATCGGCAGGCGTTAAATATACCAACGACTGATGCTGCTGCTAATTACTTGTAATAATCAATATGTGATTGAACTACTTCCCAAACTGAATTTTGGAAGCAGGGGGAAAACACAGAGCAGTCCTGTATCCCCCGCTGGCGGGGGATAGAGTAGCAGCGTCTTTCTGAACAAAGTGAAGAATCCAGAAAAGAAAATCCCCCCGACCACCTTTTTCAAAGGGGGAGACTTCTTTTTAGGAGAAAACACTGAACAGTCCTATATCCCCCGCTGGCGGGGGCAGGGGGTGGAAAAAGGTTTTTGAAGGAAAAATGTTCCGTAGGAAGCTTAATTGTTAATTATTAATTGTATTATTGTGGAAAAGGAAAGATGTGCCACACTTTCAAAGTGTGGCACATCTACATAACTATCCCGTAGGAAGTTTAATTGTTAATTATTCTTTGAATGAAAAGATATTCCGTAGGAATTAAATCATTGTAGCAAAAGGAAAACCTTGACCGTGTTTATCCCGTAGGGATCAAATTATTAATTGCGCTTGGAAAAATATAATCCCTATCGGGATAAGCACATTCACTGGTAATTGATTTCTACAATAATACAATCCCTGCGGGATAAAAAGGCAGTAAAATTATAAAAATTACACTGTTGCTTTTTCCATAAAATCGAAAGTTCGCTTCACAAATTCATTTGGGTTTTTTAAATAGCCGTCAATAAGCAAAGCCCCCTCGTAAAGCTGAGTGATGCTGCTTCGCAAAAGCTCGTTTTTGTCATTTGCAATGTGCATTTTAGCAAGATTTTTTATTAGCGGGTGCGTGGTATTAATTTCTAAAATCCGCTTTGACGCCGTAAATTCTTTATCCAAATATTGCATCATCTTTTCCATTTGAGCGTCCAAACCCTCTTTCCCAACAACCAGAGTAACGGGAGATTCCACAAGTCTTTTTGAGACAAGCACATCTTCCACTTTGTCTTTTAGCACGTCTTTAAATAATTCAATGAGCGATTTGCTGCTATCCTCAGTCAAAGAATCAAGACGAGTCTCCTCTTCCTTGCTCACTTTAATATCTACTTTATCGGCAGATTTAAGCTCTTTGCCATCGAATTCACTTATATAAGGAATTGTGAAAACATCGACTGGGTCGCTAAGATAAAGCACTTCCAGTTCATTTTTCTTAAAATATTCCAAATTTGGATTTTGCTCAACTTTTTCTCTACTATCGCCAGTTAGGTAAAAAATTTCTTTTTGCTCAGCTTTCATTCGCGAAATGTATTCTTTAAAAGAAGTAATTTCACCTTTTGGAAGTGCGGAGCTTTCAAAGCGAAGCAGATTTGTAATTTTTTCTTTATTTGACCAATCTGAATTTACACCAAGTTTGAAAAGCGAGCCAAAATTTTTGAAAAACTTTTCATATTTTCCCTTGTCATTTTCTGCAATTTCTTCAAGATGGGCAAGAGTTTTGCTTGTTATAACATTTTTTATTTTTGCTAATACTGGAGAATTTTGCGTCAGCTCTCTTGATACATTAAGCGGCAAATCCTCGGTATCGACAAGTCCTCGCAGGAAGCGTAAATACTCCGGGAGCAATTCCTTGCAATCATCTTGAATAAAAATTTTGCTTGAATAAAGCTGAACTGACTTTTCGTGGACATCTTTGAAAAGCATAGGCGGAGCGCTTTGCGGAATAAAAAGCAATGATTTAAAATTCACATTCCCTTCTATTGATAAGTGAATATGCGCCAGCGGGTCTTGGAAATCGTTAGAAATGAACTTATAAAACTCATTTAACTCATCTTCTTTAACATCGTCTTTTTTCTTATGCCAAATCGCGGAAACTTTATTAATTTCCTCGCCATTTAGAAATATTGGAAAATCGACAAAATTTGAATACTTTTGCAAAATTATTTTTATCCGCTCTGGCTCATAGTATTCCTTAAAGTCTTCTTTCAATTTGAAATAAATTTTTGTCCCACGCTCTTTTTTCTCAATTTCTTCGATAGAAAATTTATCTTCTCCAATGGATTTCCAACGCAAGCCAATGGAATCGTTTTCAATGTAACGAGTATCGACAGTAATTTCATCGGTAACCATAAAAACCGAGTAAAAACCAACACCAAACTGCCCGATAAGATTTCCATCAAAGCTTTGCTGTCTTTGACGAATTTGCTGCAAAACTTCCAAAGTCCCAGAGCTGGCAATGGTCCCCAGTTGATTAATCAAATCATCTTTACTCATTCCAACTCCGCTATCTTCGATAGAAAACAGTTCCTTATCTTTATCGACCTCAATCCAAATTTTCAAAGGGACGTCAGCATCTAAAAAATTTGAGTCGCTAAGTCTTCGAAATCTTACTTTGTTTAATGCGTCAGAGCTATTTGAAACAAGCTCGCGAAGAAAAATTTCTTGCTGAGTGTAGAGCGAGTTAATAATTAAATTGAGCAGTTGCTTCATTTCTGCTTTATATTCAAATTCTTGAGCTTTTTGCTGTTTTATTTCTTCCATACTATTTTCTCAAAATTTAAAAAAAAAATGCAATCAGATATAACGAAAAAAATGTAGAAATATTGGATTGTGTTTTGTTTTTCAGTCATGCCAAGCGATGATTAAAACCATCGCTTGACTTGAAAGAAACAAGGTAGGCAAATTATAAAAGTTTTGCAGCATTATCCCAGTTCACTATTTCCCAAAATTTATCAATAAATTTGGGGCGTGCATTGCGATAGTCTATATAATAAGCATGCTCCCAAACATCGAGGGTCAAAATAGGTTTTTTCCCTAATGTCAGCGGGGTGCCAGCATTGCTAAGAGCAAGTATTTCGAGCTTTCCATCTGGATTTTTCACAAGCCAAGCCCAACCCGAGCCAAACAAAGTAGCTGCAGCTTTGGTGAATTGCTCTTTAAAAGAATCGAAAGAGCCGAAATTTTTGTTAATTTCATCAAGCAATTCAGCTTTGGGAAGACCGCCGCCATTTGGAGAAATGCAGTTCCAAAAGAAGCTATGATTCCAAGTTTGGGCAGCATTATTGAAAAGCCCAGCTTGAGAATTTTTAATAATTTCTTCTAATGGTTTGTCCTCGTTTTCTGTCCCAGCAATCAAATTATTTAGATTTGTGATATATGCCTGATGGTGTTTTCCATAGTGATAATCGAATGATTCTTCTGAAAGAATCGGCGAAAATGCGTTTTTCGAGTATGCTAATTCTGGAAGTTGGTATATCATTTTTCTTTCCTTTAAATGAATAAACTATAATGCAAAAAGACGAAAGAAATTAATTTTATTATAAATTGATTCACTATAAAAATTAATGGTCTATTTTTTTAGATTGCTTTTGTGTATAAAAACTAAATTTTCTGAATTATTTTCGTTATCCGCTGAATCTTCCAGTAACTTTCCAGAATTATTAATTAAAAATGGGAAATAAGCAAATTCATCAAGCATCATCTTTTTAAAAAGAACAGATGAAAGCCCTCTTTTCTTCATATTTTCAGAAATAACTTCGATTATTAAATTTGGTTTCAAATCAATTAGCGTTTTTTTTGCTCCATTAACAACGTCTAATTCAGCGCCCTCAACATCAATTTTCATCCAATCAATTTTTTTTATATTATTTTGAAAAACAAAATCATCAAGTTTTACTGTGTCTACATTAACGTAATTTTCTGAGTTATTTCTTTCATTTACAAGAGAATGTGTGCCAAAGTTATTGTCATCAGAAAGGTATAATTTTAATTTATCGTTAATTGAAGAAATTGCAAAATTATTTAAAGATATGTTTTGAAAATTGTTAAGCAAAACATTTTCTTGCAGCTTCTTGAAATTTTTCGGCTCCGGCTCAAAAGCATAAACTTTCCCATTTTTTTTAGCTTGCTTTGAAAATGTTAGTGTTAAAAAACCAACATTGGCGCCAATATCGAAAACTACCTGGCTTTCCTTTACATTTTTTTCAATATATTTCATTAGTGGGAGTTCATAATGCCCAAACAAATAAAGAGTTGACTGAATATACTCTCTAATATCCAAATTCATTTTAATGCCCGCCCTAATGCTGGAAATAACATTTTTTGGCTGACTTGGTGCTAAAAAAGGGAAATATATTTTTTCTAAAATTGTGTATTTGCCATATTCTACCGGGTAAAATTGAAGCAGCAGCTTTAATATTTTTCTAAATAATGACTTCATATATGCTTTTTTTAAATTGTTTAATCTTAATATATTTTTTTTAGAACTGTAATATTTATTTGACTATTTTTTGAACTGTTAAAAAGCTCAGTTTTTATCAATTAAAATTATACATAATTCTTTTTATTTCCAAATTCTTTTTTCTTGCTTTTCAACTATCAAAAAAATTATAAATAATGCAC
>JAAYJM010000192.1 GCA_012522895.1 Ignavibacteria bacterium | reverse complement strand
GATAATAAATTTGAATTAGCTGTTGATTCACTTTTTAAGGAAGAAGTGCTAACATATTGGAATAATGAACCTTTAAAAGCATTAACAAATATGTTTAAAAGAGCATTTTATTTTTGGACTACTGACCTAACTGACAGGAAATCCAAAGATATAAAACTTATTATTTTTACTTATCCTGCTCTTATTTGTTTTTTAATAGGATTTTGGGCTGCATTTAAAAAAAGAAAAAATATATTAATTCGAGATATTTTGATTATCTTTTCTGCTTTTTTTATTTTTTATACAATTACTATTGCCGTTATTAATATTAATACAAGATATCAGGTATATCTATATTCTACTTTAATGCCATTTGCAGGGATAGGTTTTTATTATCTAAAAAATCTAATTTTTAGAAAAAAAGAAGAAATTTTTCTTTCTTAAGAAAGCACATAAATACTATTTGCTGAATGCGATCCACATTTGCTCCCAAGAAATGATCTGCCGCAATTCAAATATTTTCAGATGTGCCACACTTTAAAAGTGTGGCACATCTGCGTCAATATCCCGTAAGAAGTTTAATTTTTAATTATTCTTTGAATGGAAAATATCCCGTCAGGGATTAAATTATTGTAGAAAAGAAAACTTTCCCCCCCCTGGCCCCGCCAGCGGGGGATACAGGACTGTTCTGTGTTTTCCACCTAAAAAGAATCTCCCCCTCATTCCAAAATTCAGCTTGAGAAGCAGAAAGCAATCTTATTCCCGACTCCCTGATTCCCGATTCCCGACTCCTGATTCCTGATTAAGTAAACCACGGTTCTGACGAAAATTCTTGATTCTGCTTAGCCAATGCCTCCCGACTATGACTTTATAAACAAATATAATAGCACATTTTTTTTGAGTAACAAGTTTTTCGTAAGTTTGTAAAGTTTGGCTATATAGATTTTAAAAGTCTTTTTATTAGCTAAATTTATAAATTTTTTGAGATGAAAAGGAAAACTGAATGAAAGATAATACAGATATTTTTTCGACAATAAAAGAATTAGAAAAGCAGGTAGTAACAGTTCCAAAAAAATTGCCAATCCTCCCGCTCCGCGATATGATTATCTTTCCCTATATGATTTTTCCGGTATTGATTGGACGAGCGTTTTCTTTGAAATCCGTTGCTAAAGCATTAGAGCAGGATAAATTTATATTCGTTTCTGCACAAAAAGATTCCTCTGTTGAGGATCCTGGCATTAGAGATCTTTATAGGCAAGGCACTGTTGCTAAAATAATACAAATACTCCGCTTACCAAATAATTTACTGAAAATTTTAGTAGAAGGGCTTTATCCGGCTACCATAAAAAAATCAATGCGAAGCAAGGATTTGCTTGAGGCAGAAATTCAAGTAATCAATTTAGAAGCACAAGAAGACAATCAAGAGCTTTCCGCTGTGATAAGGCAATGCACAGACCTTTTTGCCGAATATATAAAATCGAATCACGCACTACCGCCGGACATTCTTTCCGCTTTTGATAACATAAACGACCCAATACGAAAACTTTACTATATAGCTGCAAACGTCCAACAGAAAATTGAAGTAAAGCAAAAAATATTGGAAAAGAAAACCCTTATTGAGCAATATTTTGAGCTTGCCACCATTATTACTTCCGAGCTTGAAATAATGAAACTCGAAAATGAAATTAGCAATAAAGTTCACGATAATATTCAAAAAACGCAGCGGAAATATTATATTCAAGAGCAAATACGGGCTTTGCAAAATGAACTTGGAGAAGATGAAGAATTAAGTCCAGAGCTAATTACAATAAAAGAAAAGTTGGACAAAGCAGATTTTCCAGAAAGCGTTAAAACGAAGATAAACGAGGAGTATGAACGACTGAAAAAAACGCCCACAATGTCCCCTGAATTCTCCGTAAATCGCAACTATCTTGAGTTGCTTGCCTCTCTCCCCTGGAAAGAGCGAACTGAAGATAATATGAACATTGAGCACGTAAAACAGATTTTAGACGAGGACCATTACGATTTGGAAAAGCCCAAAGAACGCATACTTGAATATATTGCAGTGCTTAACTTGGTTGGAGCTTTGAAGCGTCAAATTCTTTGCTTTGTTGGACCGCCGGGAGTGGGTAAAACCTCACTTGGTCGCTCTATTGCAAGAGCATTAGGGAGAAAGTTCTCGCGTTTTTCGCTTGGAGGAGTTCGGGACGAAGCTGAAATACGTGGACATCGCAGGACTTATATCGGAGCTTTGCCCGGGAAAATTATTCAATCAATGAAAAAAGCTGGGACCGTAAATCCAGTGATTTTGCTTGACGAGATAGATAAAATGTCAATGGATTTTCGCGGCGACCCCTCCTCTGCATTGCTCGAAGTTTTAGACCCAGAGCAAAACGTTGCTTTCAATGATCATTACCTTGAAGTTGATTACGATTTGTCTGATGTGCTTTTTATTACAACAGCAAACGTAAAATACGATATACCTCTTCCATTGCAAGACCGTATGGAAATCATTGAGCTGAGCAGCTATTTGGAAATGGATAAAATGGAGATTGCGCGACTGCATATAATTCCAAGGCTTTTTAAGGAATTGGGCTTATCTGAGATAAATATTGAATTTAAAAACGAAGCGATAATGAAAATTATTCGCGAATATACACGCGAGGCTGGCGTTCGCAGTCTTGAACGCGAAATTGCTTCTATTTTAAGAAAATTAGCAAAAGAAATCGTTGAAAAGCATTACTCTAAACAAAAAGAAAAGATGCAGGCTGAAAAGCAATCCAATTTAAAAAAAGCGTTAATTGAGGACGAGACTTTTAAAAAATCAATAAAAAGGCAAAAGCATACTATTGACGAAAAATCAATCGAAAAGTATTTGAAAGCTCCGAGGTTCAAGCAGAAGAAAGACGAGTTGAACGATAAGGTGGGAGCTGCAACTGGACTTGCTTGGACAAGCGTTGGAGGCGATACTCTTCCAATCGAAGTAACGATAATGCCCGGACCAGAAAAATTGACCTTGACCGGAAAGCTTGGCGATGTGATGAAAGAGTCCGCTCACGCAGCTCTGTCCTATCTTCGTTCAAACACAAAAGAACTTGGCGTTCCCGATAATTTTTACAGAAAGAAAGAAATTCACATTCACATCCCCGAGGGAGCAATTCCAAAAGATGGTCCTTCGGCTGGCATTACAATGGCTACAGCTTTGATTTCTGCTGCTTCTGGTCGTTCTGTTCGTGGCGATATTGCAATGACTGGAGAAATTACATTGCGCGGCAATATTTTAGCTATTGGTGGCTTAAACGAAAAATTACTTGCTGCAAAGCGAGCTGGCATTAAAGATGTGATTATTCCGCAAGAAAACGAAAGAGATATTGAGGATATTAAAGAGGAAATAAAATCTGGCTTAAACATTATCCCTGTTTCTCACATTAGCGAGGCAGTTGAAATAGCAATAAATAAAAGCAATTAAAGCTGGTGGGAGTCGGGAATTAGGAATCAGGAATTAAAACAATATTTTTTTCTTGAACCGTGATTTGCTTGATTTAAGGATTTCCTGATTATTTCTTTCTTAATCAAGTAATCATTTTATCAGGCAAATCACGGTTCGGACAAGTAAGATCAGGCTTGCTTGTTTATTTTATTTTTTCTTATATGCTTCTTTTCTGTGAGCAATTTTATAAATAGCAATCAATTTTTCTTTGTCATTAATCTCATATAGAATTCTATACTTGCCTACTCTAATGCGGTATTCATCATTATCCGACAACTTAACGCAACCAATTGGTCTTGGCTCAATTTCAAGATGGAATATTTTATTAGAAATTCGAGAGTAATATACATCAGCTACTTTATCAAGTTCTTTTTGAACACTTTTAGGTAAAATTATTTCATACATTAGCTTTTTGTTTTCGTTTCTTATCGTATTCCCGAAAACTAATAAAGCCTTCTGCACTTTTTTTAGACTTCTTAATGGCTTCTCTATCTTCTAAATTTTCTAATACTTCCCTAAAATAATCTATTTGATATAATTCATCCCAAGTGCTTCTCGAAAAAATAATTTCATCTTTTGTTTTAATCATAGCATTCTCCTTTTGACAAAATATATGCAATAATATATAAACGCTTACAAGTTTACTTTATTTCGCAATAACGAAATAGCTTTCCTAAATTTTGTCTTTTTTCAATATTTCAAATTAATTGCTTTTTTATTGCAAAACAAATTTATTTTTTCTTATATGCTTCTTTTCTATGAGCAATTTTATAAATTGTTATAATTTTTTCTTTGTCATTAATAGTATATAGTATTCGAT
>JAAYJM010000191.1 GCA_012522895.1 Ignavibacteria bacterium | reverse complement strand
TCTAAACATAAATGTATGATGCAAAAAATCTATTTTTTCAAAGAATTTAATTTTTTATCTTTCAGCAGTTTTTTTATGTTAAATTGTTTTTTTCAAGTAAAAAATATTAGAAGAATTTTTGAACTAAATAGCTATTTTAACGTATTTTAATTTAAGAAATCATTTTCAACAGCTTTCAACTGTAAATGAGTAGTTAGAATAAAAATCAAAGTAATATAAACATAAAATATTTTTCACAATAGAAAGGAAAGATTATGCCAGAGCCTTCACAAAGTTATTTTCCACCTTATCCGCCTTCATCTTACCCAAGAAGAAGAAAAACACGCTGGTGGATTCCCTTGTTAATCATAGGGATAATTATTTTGCTGTTCTTCATATTATTTAGCATAATTGCTGGATCTATTAGCTCACTTTTTGAAAAAGAGCCGATTGAGGTAAAAACAAGCTCCGTTCTTTATATAAATTTTGGAGAGCAGCTCCCAGACTATTCCTTCGGAAGTCCTTTGAGCTTTTTAGATCAAAGTAAAAGCATCTCGCTTTTCGATCTGATCACTGCGATTCAAAAAGCAAAAGATGATTCCAGAATTTTAGGCATTTACTATAAAGCAAATGCTTCGGTGGTAGGATGGGCTATGAGCGAAGAATTTATTGAGGCAATAAAAGATTTTAAGCAATCTGGAAAATTCGTTTATGCCTATATGGACTTCGGCTCTGAAAGCGATTATATGCGAGCCTCTGTTGCCGACAAATTATTTATAGCTAATGAATCTCTGCTCGAAATGAACGGTTTTGCTTTAGGTTCTTTATTTTTAAAAGGCTTTTTCGATAAAATTGGTGTAGATTTTCTTGTTGATTTTCACGAAGATTTTAAATCAGCCGGTGAATCTTACGTTAATAGAAAATTTTCTGATTCTTCAAGGCATCAACTAAAAGTAATTTTAGATCAGCGATTAGAGCAATTTCTTAGCACGGTTGCTGAAAACCGCAATTTATCAACCAATTTTATTAAGCAAGTATTAGACCGCGGGGTTTATACTCCCGATTCCTTGCTCGCACTCGGTTTTGTCGATTCTTTGCTTTGCGAAGAAGAGCTGAAAAATTTGATGAAAGAAAAGATTTTTGGCACAAGTGATACTGATGACAGCAAAAAATTAAATTTGATAAGCGTTTCAAATTATATGAGCAGCGTTCCAACTAAATCGGACAGGGAAGGGATCGACCGCGATAATCAAATAGCAATAATTTTTGCAAGCGGTGCGATTAGCACTCCTTCCAGCAATCCATTTGAAAACGAGACTATTATTAGTTCAAGTGCCTTTATTTCAAACTTAAAGAAAGCAGTAAACAATAAAAAAGTTTCTGCAATAATAATAAGAATAAACAGTCCGGGCGGCTCGGTCTTAGTTTCAGACGAAATTTATACAGCAATTTTAAAAGCAAAAGAAAAGAAGCCAATCTACTGCTCGATGAGTGCGATGGCAGCCTCTGGCGGCTATTATCTCGCTTCTGCTTGCGACAAAATTATTGCCTCTCCCTCAACCCTTACCGGCTCAATCGGCGTGATTTCTATGATTCCTAATTTAAACGGTTTAATAAACAAGTTAGGAATTAGCATAGACACAATTTCAACTGGTCCTTCAGCTCAAGATTTAAACAATATGATTCCCTTCAGCCAAAGACAAAAAGACAAACTGCACACGCTCTCGAAAGGTGTCTATTTTAGATTTATCGAAAAGGTGGCAAAGTCAAGAAATAAAACTTTTGAGGAGACAAGAGCGCTTGCAAAGGGAAGAG
Organism: Ignavibacteria bacterium; assembly: GCA_012522895.1. Taxonomy (GTDB): domain Bacteria; phylum Bacteroidota; class Ignavibacteria; order Kapaibacteriales; family UBA2268; genus JAAYJM01. The sequence goes on along the minus strand of JAAYJM010000191.1, from coordinate 12,595 downwards.
TTTGGACTGGTGCAGATGCTTATCGCTTGGGACTTGTCGATACCTTGGGCGGCTTGCAAACGGTAATTGCGATGGTAAAAAAGGATTTAGGCGTTCCGCAAGAGCAAAAGATAAGATTGCAAACCTACCCTCGCTCAGAGGACGGACTTAATGCGCTTCTAAAACTTTTTGGAAAAGGAAGCGATGACGAAGAGGAAGCAATGATTAATAGCGAAACAAATTATTTGTCAGAAATTTTAAATCAAAATCAATCCGACATTAAAAGAATATACAGCCTTTTACCCAGCGAATTAAAGCCAAAAATGGAGTTTGTTTGGAATTTAATTCAAAATGCGAAATATGAAAAAGTGCAAATGGTTGCCCCAGATTTGATTGAAATTAAATAAATGAATAAAGTTTTAAAAAATAATCTTTTATTCCAGATTCTATTAGTATTACTGGTGATGATTTTTTTGCCAGTAATACTAATGAATTTTTATGTAACAATAAGCACCGTTTTTAGTGGAACTGGCTTTGCGCCGCTCCCATCTCCTCTCTATGTGCAAGAGCAAATCGAATGCGTTAAGCACATTAAAGGGAAAAAGGGGCATATTTTTATTAATGACACAATTCAAAAAGGGAGTCTCATTCTTTCTATTGCAGGCGAAAATTGCAAAAAAGCTGAGTCCTTAGACTCTTGCTTAAAAAGATTTAGCCTTTCCGACACAGTATTTATTAAAGCATTAAACTACAAAGCGTTTGAGCTATTTTCTAAAGAAGAGCAAAGTATAAATTATTATGATCTGATTTCTGTATATAAAGTAGAAAAAAGTCAGTTAAACTCTTATACAATCAAAGAGTTGGGCGATGAAGTATTTGTTAGCTTTGTTGTAGAAGGTGGAGCTGCAGACCGAGCTGGCATCAAAGCGGGCGATATTCTCCTTTCAATACAGGGGAAGCAACTTGCTTTTGAGCAATTACCAGATAGATACGGCTTAACAAATGAATCTTTAAAACATATACGAAGCCACCAAAGCGGGGAATCCGTTGAATTTCAAATATTAAGACAAAGCGACATATTAACTATTGATGTATGTTTGGCAAGCTATGGCATTCAGTTTTCTTATCTTTACGTTTTTCTAACTGGTTTAATCACAATTGCCCTTGGGCTTTTCTTTGGTTTAATGAGAGCGAATTTAAAAGCAGCTCGCTACACCGGGCTTGCTTTAACAATACTCGGCATTACATTTGCAACAGGAATTAGCCTTTACCCCGCGGACTACGATTTTTTTACAAGCACAAGATATATAATAAACAATACGATGCTCTTTTTGTGCTTTCCCTTTTGCTTTCATAGCCTACTTTATTTCCCGAAAGAGCTTTACCCAGCCTCGCGAAATAGATTTATAAAAACAGTCAACTACTCGCTTGCCTCCTTTGGTGCATTGTTTGCAAGTTTAGCAATAATTTTTGATATTTCCTGCTTAAAAGGGATAGTCCCGGCCCTTATACTAATTCTACTTGCTTTGTTGAATCTGACTGCAATGCTTTTCCATAAAAAGCACCACAGCTCTGACACAAAAAAAACAATGCGTTTCATTATTATTAGCTATTTAATTAACCTATTTTTTTTAGTTTTCATTCAGGTTTCTTATCATTTTTTCTATAGCTTTTTCCCATCAATCTTTTTTGAAATAATTACCCATTCTTACTTGCTTTTAATCTTAATTCCAATAAGTTATATTTATACTACTTGGCGCTATCGCTTGCTCGATATTGAAATAAAGCTAAAAAGAAATATGCTTTACAATCTTGCTTCAGTTTCCTGGCGTGTCCTTATTATTGTGGCGATTGCGATTTTCATAGTTTTTCTTTCTCATTTAGAAATATTTTTACCGAATATTCATTTTACTGGCTCAAACATTGAGGTTCTGGGAACTCCTTTAAGGGAGGAGTACCGCAGTATTTATGAAAAGATTATCATCATTATTAGCTCAATAGCTTTTTCCGTTTTTATTTGGGCTGCTGGGAAAAAAGGGCAAAAGCTAATTGATAAGTTTTTTTATAGAATAAAATTTGACTATCACCTTGCAAGCAAGGAAATTTCCGAGCTGACTGGAAGACGAACAAGCACAAGCAAGCTCGCAGAAGAAATTGTGAAAACACTTGGCTCTCTTGCTCATTTAAAAAAGGTGGGACTTGCAATTTTTAAAAATGAAACGGAATTTTCCACTTTAAAAACATATTCAGAAAGTAAAAACGATAATATTGATTTTCCTTTCGATTTAGAAAGCTCGTTTATCAAAGCTATAAGGCAATTTTCTGGGGGTATTACAGTCGATTATTTGCCTGATGGAATGCGCCAAAAGTTAAAGACTCAGAAAATATTTTACGTCGTTCCAATACGTTTAAAGTCAAAGCTCTTAGCTTCTTTATTAATTGGAGAAAAGCTTTCTGAAATCGTGCTGCAAAGCGAGGATTTTGAGTTTTTATCATCTATTTCAAATCAAATTTCAGTTTCTATTGAAAATTCCTTTCTTTATGAAGAACTTTCAAGGCAGGAAAGAATTAAGCACGAGCTTGATTTATCAAGGAAAATACAAACTGCGTCCCTACCTCAATTTGTCCCAAATATCGAAGGTTTAGATATTGCAGGCATTTCTTTACCCGCTTATGAAGTTGGTGGCGATTTTTATGATTATTTAACAAGTAATTCCAGCGGGCTAACAGTCATACTTGGCGATGTAAGCGGGAAAGGCACATCTGCCGCACTTTATATGTCTAAAATTCAAGGGATTATTAGAATTTTACACAAATACTCAAGTTCTCCAAAGGATTTATTAGTAAAGTCAGACGAACAATTAAAACACAATTTAGACAAGGGAGCTTTTATAACAGCACTTTGCACGCACTTTGATTTGAAAGAAAAAACAGCAACCGTTTCACGGGCAGGGCATCTCCCCTTGCTTTATTTCAGTAAAAAGCGAAATTCCTTTGAAATCCTTACTCCAAAAGGTATTGGTCTTGGGATGGGAAAAGCAAGTCAATTTGCCGACTACCTTGAAGAGCTAAAAATAGGATTTGACAGTGGAGATATTTTTATTTTGATTAGCGATGGGGTTGTCGATTCGAGAAGCAGTCAAAATGCTGATTTTGGACAAGAAAAGCTAATAGACAATATAAAATTCTGTTTGGATTGTTCGGCTGAAGAAATTCGCGATAACATTATCAAATCAATCAAATTACATACGCAGCAAGCAGAGCAATATGACGATTTAACCATCGTTATTGTAAAAATAAAATAGACTTATCCCTCAACAATTCTAATTTCGCTTTCAGTTAATCCATATAATTTATAAACCAAGCTATCAATCTGATTTTCTAAGGCATTCGATTTTTCTATTTGAGTAATTATTATTTTTTTGCTTTCATTAAAATATTCCTCTAATTCAGCTTGTCCTTTTAAAGGAATTTTTACTTTCTGACGCTTGAACTCATTAAAAAAAGTTTTAAAGCTATGTTTAAAAAACTCTTGAATCTTTTGAGTTTCTTTTAACTGCTCAAAGTTCATTAGAATCCTATAAATAAACTCATTTTTGTTTTGCTCGGTATTCTGCTCCAAGTCAATAAGCTGTCTAACGAGCTTGGCGATTTCTGCCTGAATATCAGATTCTGATACTTTGAAGGGAAGCTCTGCGATAGTCTCGTATTTCAAAGTAAAAGCGCCGCCGGCTGTCATTATTCCAATAAAATCGAAATAAAATCGCATTAGTTTACTATTCAACAGTCCCAAAATAAATTCAAGCGAGAGCGTGGAATCTGAAGTTAAAATGTAGCCATTGCTTGGTAGAAAATGCTTTTTATCGTCATAGCAGAAAGCCCATTTATCCGCAGTTAATCCCCAAATTATTTTGGGTTTTTCAAATTCTGAGTAATATCTACAAGCTCTTAAATTCCACCAGTTTTTCCCTTTATCAACTCTATTGTTTAATGGCTCTTCAAACTTCTTTAAATGCTTAAATACTTTTGGGTATTCTTTAGGGATATTGTTTTTATATCCAGTTAGCAGCATAAACAAGCCGCTTTCCTTATAAAACCATTTTCTTATATTTCTACCTTGAAGCAAAGGCTTAATAACTTCTTCATTCTTTCTGTCTTCCTTAATCAGCTTGTTTTTCGTTTCTAAATCAATAATAAATGCCTTGTTGAACCCGGTTGTAATTCCCCGGTAAATTGAAATTCCTTCTATATCTTTTAATTTTATAAAGTTACTTTCTATTTTTTGTTTTATTGGAATTTTCCCGTTTTCAGATAAAAACCAAATTTGCTCGGTTAAATTAGTCGAGTTCATATAAAAATGATTGTCTTCAACGTAATCCTCCAGCGATTCGTAATCATCTAATTTTTGATTTACAAAGGAAACCTTTATTTTTTCTAAAAACTTTTCATTGCTAATAAGCATTATGCAGCTTGCAACAAGAGCATCTTTGAATACTTTATAGTCAGTAAAATCAATAATTTGCTCAATTCTCTTTTTGGAAATGAAAGCCCTCAGCTTTTCGCCATAGCTCGTTTTCATAAATTTATTTGAGTTTATAAAACCAAGCTTTCCTTTTTCTTTTAGCATTTTGAAAGCTAATTCAAAGAAATAAACGTATAAATCTGCCGTTCCAGAGTATAGCTCATAATTCTTTGAAAAATAAGAGCTAAACGCTTTCAGTTTTTTGCTTTCTACATAAGGTGGATTCCCTACAATTATATCAAATCCTCCGCTGCTCAGAATGTCAGAAAATTCTTCTTCCCAGACGAAAGCATTTTGACTTGCATTAATATCTGAGATAAGGGAATTTCCGCATTTTATATTGGAATCTAAAAGCGCTAATGCCTCCACTTTCGATGCCGATTTGAGCCAAAGGCCAAGTTTTGTAATTTCTACGCTTTCAAAATTCAAATCAGCGCCAAAAAGATTTTTACTTACAATTTCCTTTTTTAATTTGCTTAAAGAAAACTGCCCTTCAGCTCCTATCTTTTCAAATAAATCCTTGCTTACTTTGGCTTTTTTATTATTATTTAATTTATCGAAAATATCAATTAAGATGGTCCATTCTTTCAGTAAAAAATCGAACGCTTGCGTTAAAAAAGCGCCGCTTCCGCTGGCTGGGTCGAGTATTTTTACCTTTTTTAAAACATTAGCATATTGCTCCCAAAGTTCTAAATGCTTCTTTTTGTCTTTTTCGCTTTGGGGAAATTCGGCTAAATCGTCTATTCCAATATTTGCTTTTTGTTCTTCAAGCCAGCTGCCAATCGTATTTTTAACGATATAACCTGTAATGTGTTCTGGTGTGTAAAAAATCCCTTCTTTTTTGCGTTTATTTGTTTCAAGCTCATCAGTTTTATAAATTATCTCATCGTCAGTTTCTGTGTATTCAATTTTTTTATTGTCTTCGATTTCCTTCCTTAGCTCTTCAATATCACTTATTGACTGCTCGAAAATATGCCCCAAAATATTAATATTCAAATCGCTTTCAAAGTCATAACTTGTTAATTTTAAGAGCTTTTTCAGTAAAAGATCTTTTATTATTAGCTCATCAATTTTCTCATTATATTTAAAAAGCCCACCGTTAAGTCTGTGAATTCTATTTGGGAGTCCATTGTCAAGTGCTTTAAAAAAATATTTAATTTGCCGCCATAGTTCTAATTTATCCGATGCCCAGCTTTTTTGCGAAATATCAACAATTTCATTTAAAACATTATATTGAATAAAATCATAGTCTTTGATTACACAAACAAAAACAACTCTATCTATAATAGTTTGAGCATATTGCAATAAATCGAGCGGATTTTTTTGAGGATTGTGAAGTTTTAAATGCTGAAGAAAAATCTCTCTTAAATATTTATAATGTTCATAAAACTTATATGTAATATTCTGCTCTTTTTCTAATCTACTTTGGAGTAGAATATCTATTGGCGAGGATTTTTTTTGATTGAAAAGTTGTCCCTTTGCAAGCAAGAAATAAAAGCGCTTAAACTGCTCAATTTCATTTAATTCAAGCAGATCAAAGTATTCATATTTATTCATATCGCTTGCCAAGTAGAGGCGAATTTCTAAAAAATTGCTAACAATCACCCACTTGCAATTCTCGCCTGATTTTGCTGCATACATAAAGCATTGCTCAACAGCGCTCCCTTTAAAATCAGCTCTGTACTGCGTTTTATCGAGCGTAGTTCTTGCATCTTTAACCTCAATCACTGCTCTCAGGTCTTTTTCAATTTTTTTATTTTCATTGATAGAAAAAAAGCCAAGCGCAGCATCGGATTTTGTGCTATCAAACGCAGTTTTATTCTCTAAATTCAAATCCCAGGCGATTGGGTTATTTAAATCGTAACCCAATACTTCGCCAAAGAATAAAGACAGGAAAAGAGGCTTTAGCTCTTCTTCTTTCATACTCGATATTTTTCCAGAATAAATATTTTCCTGCCAACTCTCAATTTTTTTTATTTTTTCTTCAAGAGCTGGAATACCAAGTGGAAAGGCAGCCTTTGCTTTGCTGCCCAGTTCTTTGCTTGAAAAGATTGAGTTGTGAAATTTCATTTTAGAGTTTATTTTTAAAAACCACTACAATTTCAAAAATAATGATTTCTAAGAAGATAAAAAATACAAATTTTTTTCACTTGTTTCTTTGCTTACTTTCTCATTTTTATTAATTTGCAAAATAGTTAACGGGATAATTGGAAAAGAGCAAGAATTTTATTTTTCCATCTTTTCTTAGTTTATAAATTCTTTCTTTTCAACCTTATGCAGTATAAAGAAAAGTTTGACGAATTATGTTAGAAAATTTCAAACAAAATAGCGCTATTAGAAAAAAGTTTTGGAAATTCCTGCTTCTGTTTTTAGTTATAAATATTGCTATTATCATCATAGTTGTAAAATTATTTTTTATTCAAATTAGGGATTCAGAAAAGTATAAAAAAATTGCTCTAAGTCAGCATGAAACTAAAATCTTTTTAAACCCCGAGCGTGGCAATATTTACGATAGAAATGGAAAGCTGCTTGCAACTACAATTCAAACTATTTCCTTAGCAGTAGACCCAAAAATTTTAAAAAATGAAAACGAGCAACTGGAACTATGCCTTCAAATTCAGCAAGCCTGTTCAATACCAGCTGATTATTTATTTGAGAAAATTAAAAAGAATTCCGGCTCTTTTGTTTGGCTTCTCCGAGGCTTAAAGCAAAATGAAATTAATGGATTAGACACTATTAACATAAATGGTTTTATAAAAAAAATTGAACCGCAGCGCATTTATTTATACGGCGAGTGCGCAGCTCAGCTTCTTGGCTGTGTAAATGTTGATAATAAAGGGATTTCAGGAATTGAACTTGCTTATGATAGCTTGCTAAAAGGAGAAAGCGGCTATATGAAAATGTATCGCGATGCCAGACGGCGTCTCCGCCCTTCTCCCGATTTGCCTCTCGTCCCAGCAAAACACGGCAATTCTTTAAAGCTCAGCCTCGATATTGATATTCAACAAATAGTTGAGTTCGAGCTTATGAACGCCGTGAAAACAAGCAATTCGCAATCCGGGACGGTTGCCATTATAGATGTGAAAAGCGGAGAAATTCTTGCTATGGCATCATACCCCGGTTTCAATCCAAACAAGATTCAAAATGTAAAACAAGAGAATATGAGAAACCGCGCTATAACTGACGTTTTTGAGCCCGGCTCAACTTTTAAAGTCGTCATAGCAAGCGCTGCAATGCAAGAAAATTTGATAGGACCAAGGGATACCGTCCAGGGCTATAACGGACTTCTCGAAATTGGGGATTTCAAAATTACTGACGGGCAGCCATTTGCACGCACCTCCTTTGAAAAAGCATTAGAGTATTCAAGCAACATCGTTTTTTCTAATCTTGCAAATTCTTTAACTAATGAAAAACTTTTTGGGTATATTCACTTTTTCGGTTTTGGTGCAAAAACTGGCTTTGACAGTCAAGGCGAGGTCGCTGGAATTTCTAAAAGTATGAAGAATTACAATTCAATCACAAAAAGATTCCTTGGCTTTGGCTATGGAATTTCAGTTACTCCGCTCCAACTTTTAAATTGCTATGCAACTATTGCTAATAATGGAATGATGAATAGACCTTACGTTGTCAAAGAAATTATAAACGCAAGCAATGAATTAATTGATTCAAATAGAAGTAAAAAACTAAGACAGGTAATTTCTCCTAAAACATCAAAAATACTAACAGATTTGCTCGTCAAAGTTGTTGAGCAAGGCACTGGGAGAAAAGCAAAGCTTGGCAATTTGAAAATAGCCGGAAAAACCGGCACTGCTCAGCAATATGCTGGAACTCAATACTCCAAGCAAAACTATACAAGCTCATTTGCTGGTTATTTCCCGGCGGACAGCCCAAAAGTTGCTATGGTCGTCCTCCTCGATAAACCGCAAGGGGAATACGCTGGCGGAGCTGTTGCGGCGCCACTTTTTAAGCGAATCACTCAAAGCTTACTTATTTCAAAGTCAGAACTTTTTAAATCAGCTGGAACTAATATTCACAGCATACTCCCGCCCTTTTCAATAGCAGCACAAAGTATAAAAAAAGATTCTATTATTATGATAAGCAGCGATAGCTTGCCAAATGTTCGCGGTCTGTCTTTAAGGAAAGCCATTGCAATTATGCAAAATAAGGGCTTTGAAACTGAGATAAATGGGAGAGGGATAGTTGTTGAGCAAAAGTGGGTAAAAAAAGACGATAAATTTGTGTGTATTTTAAATTGCAAATATTAATTTATTTTAATAAAAGACTATATTTATAACTTATTTGCGAATTTATCGTAATAATTAATAATTTTGTAAATATCATTTAATAAAAAAAAGGAAGAAAAATGAAATTCAAACAACTTAAGTTGTTTATTGCAGCAACGCTTCTATTTGCAATATATTCAACTGCGCTTGCGCAAGCCACCTTAGATTTTTCCAACCCAAAAGCAAAGCTCCCTGTCAATCCCAAGGTTAAAATCGGGACTTTAAGCAATGGTTTGAGGTATTACATTCAAGAGAATAAAAAACCAGAAAATAGGGTTGAGCTTCGTCTTGCCGTTAACGCAGGTGCAATCCTCGAAACTGACGAACAAGACGGCTTGGCGCACTTTTGCGAGCACATGTGTTTCAATGGAACTAAAAATTTTCCAAAAAATGATTTAGTGCATTACCTCCAATCCATTGGAATGCGTTTCGGTGCCGATTTGAATGCATACACAAGCTGGGATAAAACAGTTTATATGCTTCAAGTCCCAACAGACGACAAAGAACTAATGAGAAAAGGTTTATTAGTCCTTGAAGATTGGGCTTCTAATCTGCTTTTCGATCACGAAGAAATTGACAAGGAACGCGGTGTGATTATGGAAGAATGGAGATTAGGCACCGGTCCCGAGGATAGAATTCAAAAAAAGCAATACCCAATTCTTTTTTATAATTCCAAATATGCTATTCGAGATGTAATTGGCGATACTAACGTAATTAATCATTTTGAATACGATTTAATTAAAAAGTTTTATAAAGATTGGTATCGTCCCAATTTAATGGCAGTCGTTGCGGTTGGCGATTTTGACGTCAACGAAATGGAAAATATGATAAAAAATAGTTTTGGGAAGCTTACAAATCCACCAAACGAAAAGAAGCGCGAGCTTTTCCCAATCCCAGAGCATAAAGAAGTTTTTGCCTCAGTCGATACTGATGTCGAGCTTTCAATGCCTTCAATTCAAATACTATTTAAGCATAATGGAAAAGAAAGCGGAACTTATGGAGATTATAGAAACAGCATAGTTTCAAGTTTAATGGGCAGTATGCTAAATACAAGGTTTACAGAACTGCAAAGAAAGCCAAACCCACCTTTTATATTTGCTTATGGATTTGAAGGTCAGTTCGTTAGCAATTTAAGAGTTTTGGGATTAGCTGCAGCTCTTAAAGGAGACGCAATAGTCGATGGATATAAGAGCATTTTAACGGAAACATTCAGGGCATACCAGCACGGCTTTACTCAATCGGAACTCGATAGAGTGAAAAAAGAAATGATGAAAGGAATTGAAAGTGCTTATGCTGAAAGAGATAAAACTGAATCTGCTTCCTTTGCACGTGAATATGTTTCTAATTTTACTGATGAAGAAGGAATTCCGGGTGTTGAAGTAGAGCTTGAGCTATACAAAAAATACATGCCTGAAATTAGTATTGAAGAAATAAATGGCACAATGAAAAGATTAGTAAGGAACGAAAGCGCTGTTATATTACTATCTGCCCCAGAAAAAGAAGAATTTAAAGTTCCCACAAAAGACGAAGTCCTTGCTATATTTAATGAATACATCAAGAAGGATTATGAACCTTACAAAGATGAAGTGTCCGACAAACCTTTATTCTCGAAAAAATTGACACCAGGCAAAGTTGTTTCTGAAAAGAAACTAAGCAAAATAGATGCAGTCGAGTGGACTCTTTCAAACGGAGCAAAAGTAGTCATTAAGCCAACTGATTTTAAGAATGATGAGATTTTATTTGAAGCGTTTAGCTTTGGAGGAAACTCTCTTGCAAAAGATGAGGATTACATTTCAGCAAGTTATGCCGCAAATGTTTTTAACCAAAGTGGAATTTCCAACTTTGACCAAAATCAGCTTGAAAAAGCGCTTGCAGGAAAAAAAGTCAACTTATACACAAATATTGGAGCATTAGAGCAGAAATTAAATGGAAACTCTTCGCCAGATGATTTAGAAACTTTAATGCAGCTTATTTATTTGAAATTCACTGAAACACGAATGGACAATGATGCTTACTCATCCTTATTAGAAAGATTGAAATCCCAAATTAAAAGTGCAGAAAATAACCCGGACAAAATATTTAGTGATTCTGTAAGCTACTTTTTAAGCAATTATCATTTCCGTGGTCGTCCTTTAACGGAAAAAATACTAAACGAATTTAATTTAGAAAAAGCCTACCAATTCTATACAGAGCGTTTTGCAGCCCCCGGCGAGTTTACTTATTTCTTTGTTGGAAATGTTGATTTAGATAAATTTAAGCCATTGGTTGAGCTTTACATTGCGAGCTTGCCCGCAGCAAAGCAAAAGCAAACTTTCAAGGATTTAAAAATCAATCCTCCGGCTGGAAAGCACATCAAGGAAGTGAAAAAAGGCATAGAATACAAAAGCACTGTTTATATGATGTTTTACGGAACAAAGCCCGTTAGCCGTCAATCACGCTTTGATTTTAAGGCAATGCTTGACGCCCTCGATTTGATGCTTACCGACTCAATTCGCGAGGACGAAGGCGGAACTTATGGCGTTGGCTCTTTTGGTGTCCAAAGTAAATACCCTACTGAAAAAAATAGAACATTTATCACTTTTGGATGCGATCCCGATAGAGCTGATGAGCTTTCTGAAGCAACATTAAGAATTATAAAAGATTTACAAAAAAACTTGATTGACGAAAGCTATTTTAAAAAGCTTACCGAAACTTTGAGACGCGAGCGAGAAGTGAGTATTAAAAGAAATAATTTCTGGCTATCCAATATTTCTTCCGCTTACTATAATGCCGAAGATCCTGAGCTAATCGTTGATTATAACAATCTAATTGATAAATTAAAGCGCGAAGACTTAAGAAAAGCCTTCAACGATTATTATGATTTCGACAACTTAATTAGATTCCACTTAAACCCAGAGGTATCAAAGCAGTAGAGCTTAATTGAATCTATAAAAAATGCCCTTTCCGAAGGGCATTTTTTTTGCAATAAATAATTAGCTCGCTTTTCATTTTCTCTCACTATTTTTTTGCATGATTTCTCTTCTCATTGGCTTGATATAATCTCTTTTTTAATAAAACAATCTGTTAAACATTAGAACTCCATGTTTCATGTATGAAACAAAATAAATCTTGCTTTGCATCATAGTAATTGTTATATTAGTATACTGGAGAATTATATAATAAAATATTTTGAAAAGAATTTATTTAATGATAATTTCAAGATGGATTTGTCTTATCTGATATGCCAATTCCTACTCCAGTTGGGATAGAGAAAGCGTGATAATAATTTTTGTAAAATAAATATTTAATCGGTAAAGAAATGAAAAAGAACCTAACTTTACTCATCATAGCTATTATGCTATGCTTTTCAGCGAATTTGTTTTCGCAAATAGCCACGCCGCCCGCAAACGGGGACGGCACTACAGCTAACCCATATCAGATTGCCAGCTTGGAAAATCTGTATTGGATTGCAGAAGATGCTTTGAATTGGGATAAGAATTATATCCAAACAGCAAACATAAACGCAGCCGAAACGTACACCTGGTTTGATGCTGAGGGCTGGGTTTCTATTGGAAATAACTCAACAAAATTTACTGGCACTTACAATGGACAGAATTTTACGATTGACAGCTTGAGAATCAACAGAACAGCTTCATACCGAGGGTTCTTTGGATACATTGAGAATTCAACGATTGAGAATTTGAGTTTAACAAATGTAAATATTCTTGGCGGACAATATACTGGCGGTTTGGTAGGTTATTCTGCCAGCAGTAATATTGAACGCGTAAATGTAACTGGGAATGTAAGCTCTTCGAGCAGCTATGCTGGAGGT
>JAAYJM010000190.1 GCA_012522895.1 Ignavibacteria bacterium | reverse complement strand
TTTTTAAGAAAAGAAATTAAAATGAAAGAACATAAATATAATGCAACTATAATCGGCAAAATACAAATCACACCAGATTTAATGGTTTTGAGAGTAAAAGCTGATGAGCCAAGAAATAAATTTATTGCTGGACAATACACATATTTAGGCCTTTTGGGAAAAGAATTGCGATCGCCAAATTCTGTAGTTCCAATTAAAGATTGCAATCCAAACAAGCTGATTATTCGTCCTTATTCCATTGCCTCGGCGAACGTTGAAACTCAGCAATTTGAGTTTTACATTAGCCAAGTTAAATCTGGGCAGCTCACACCTCGCCTTTTCAATTTGCAGCAAGGTAGCAGAATTTGGCTTGACAATGATATTCTTGGACTTTTCGATTTGAATAATACTCCCGAGGGCTGCGATATTGCAATGGTTGCGACTGGCACAGGGCTTGCTCCATATATAAGTTTTTTACGCTCGCATTTAAAGGAACATACGAATATTAAGCTCGCAATAATTCACGGTGCTGCTTATGCTTGGGATTTAGGCTATTTTTCTGAGCTTAGCTTGATTAGCACTATGTTTAGCAATTTTTATTATTTTCCAACTCTTTTGAAAGCAGGAGAAGGTTGGGCTGGATTAGAAGGACATATCGAAACCCATCTCGAAAGCGGTTTATTAGAAAGCAAAGCTGGTATAGTGATTTCTCCAGAAAAAACTCATTTTTATCTTTGCGGAAATCCAGTTATGGTTGAATCTGTTTCCAATCTTCTTGCTAAAAAGAATTACGCTAAGCATTCCAAAGATGGAAAAAGTGCCTTGCATACAGAAGAATATTAAAAGAGCAAATTAAGTGGGGAGGGGAGATAGAATTATGAAGCAGAATTATGAGCTAAAAATACACAATAGAACTACAAAATAAAAAATTATGCCTTGTTCTGCCTTAACTATTGATTACAGCGCCAGCCCTGCCTTTCGTTTGGGAGCTAACGAGTTCAGCGAAGCGCTCTGCCTTGGAGTTTGGAACTTGGACAATAAACTCTACTGCCTCCAAATAGCTTTCTTCAAAGGAAATTGCAAACTCGTTTATAAGACGCTTAACTGCGTTTATATCTTCGTAAATGCAAAAGACTTTTACAGTGGTGGTCAAATGAACTTTTTTCACTTTACATTTCGATAAAACTTCGTTTGCAGCATCGGAATATGCTCTTGAAAGTCCCCCAATTCCGAGTTTCGTTCCGCCGAAATAGCGAGTTACAACAAGCACTATGTCTTTATAATTAAATTTATTTATTGTAAAAAGAATTGGTTTCCCGGCGGAGCCGCTTGGCTCACCATCATCAAAAAAACGATATTCCAAACCTTTTGCTCCAATGGAGTAGGCAAAGCAGTTGTGGGTGGCATCGAAGAACTCTGAACGGATAAGCCCAACAAATTCCATCGCTTTGTTTTTGTCGGGTGCATATCCAGCGCTTGCTATAAATTTCGAACCTTTAACTTTTATTTCTTCTCGCTTTATTCCTTCGATTGTCAAATAATTGTCTTCTTCTATGTTTTTTTCCATTGCATTCTTTGTTGCAAATCACAAAAATAATTACACAAGCAATACAAAATTACGAAAAAAATCAAAGCGAGGCTTCAGGTTCTTTGGGAATGCCTGCGTGCTTCAGCTATGGACTTGCTTTGATAAGGGGTTTCAGCTAAATTCCATAATATGTTCACCACTGTTTTTCTGGTTTAATTTTAACTGGTTTTGCTTTTTTTAGCTTCTTTTGAATTTTCTTATCGTCTTGGTCTAATGCCTGCAAAATTCTTTTTGCGTCTTCCTTTGAAATCTTATCCTGTTGTTGTTGTTGCTGCTGATTCTGATTGTCTTTATTATTTTTATTGTCCTGCTGCTGCTGCTGATTCTGATTATCTTCATTATTTTTATTGTCTTTATCGTCTTTATTATCCTGCTGCTGCTGTTGGGCAATCAGCATTTTTCTTGCATATTCTAAATTATATTTGGTATCCATATCTTTGGGATTTATGCGTAAGGATTGCTTGTAAGCGTCAATAGATTCCTTATAATTTTTATTTTTTAGCAAAGAATTTCCAAGATTGTGGTATGATTTGGCAGTAGTTTCTTGATCTATATTTTGATTTGCAATAGCAGAAAATTTAGCGGCGGCGCTATCATATTGCTCTTGCTTGTATAAAGCATCGGCAAGATTGAATATTGCCTTGTGGTTTTTCTTTTCCAATGCAAGTGATTTTCTATACTCCACCTCGGCATCATTATATTTTTTCTCTTTATATAGCTTATTCCCTTCGCGAATATGAGTTTTCTTATTTTGCGAAAAAGATAAAAGAGGAATAAGTAAAAAAACTATAAGCAAAAAAGACAATTTACGCATTTTTATCTCCATAAAAACTAAATTTGGCAAATAATACATTTTTCTTTTCAGAAATAAAAATTTCTATAACAAGCAAAAGCAGTGCAAAGGCAAAAAAGTAATGGAAATAACTTTCGTAGTCGCTATATGTCTTTGTTTGATATTCAGTTTTTTCCATTTTTGAAATGTCTGATAGTAAGCCAGCAAGGTTTGGCTCGCCATCATGGGACATAATAAATTTTCCATTGCCCACAACGGCAATTTTTTCAAGAGTAACAGCATCAGCTTTTGAAATCACTGTTTGCCCTTGTCCATCTTTTAAAAAGCCGCTTCTTATTCCATTGCTAAAAACTGGAATAGGGGCGCCTTCAAGCGAGCCAATTCCAATGGTATGGACGATAATATTATTCTTGCTTGCGTTTCGAGCAGCTTCGATTGGATCGTCCTCGTGGTTTTCACCATCTGTTATAATTATCAGCGCCTTTGTTTTAGAATTTTCTTCTTTAGAAAAGCTTTCATTTGCTAAGTCAATAGCTTTTCCAATGGCGGTGCCTTGAACGGGCATTATATCATAATCAATGGAGGAAAGAAAAAGTTTAGCAGCAGAATAATCAGCTGTTATTGGCAGTTGCAAGTAAGCATCACCCGCAAAGACTATGAGTCCAATTCTATCGCCTTCAAGCTCGTCTATCAAATTTGAAATGGCAAGTTTTGCTCGCTCTAAACGGCTTGGAGCAATGTCTTCAGCTTTCATACTGCTCGATAAATCGAGGGCAATCATTAAATCTACGCCCTCGCGTTTTGCATCAACAAGCTTAGTCCCAAGCTGAGGATTTGCTAATCCAAAAATGATGGCGGCAAAAGCGAGTGTAAGAATTATAAATTTTAGATTTCGTTTGGCAAGGGAGCCGCTGCTTGCGAGTTGAGAAACTAAATTAATATCGCCGTATTTTTTCAATTTTCGCGTTCTGCTAATCCTTGTAAATATATATAAGAACACAAAGATAGCAATAAGAAAAAGCAAATATAAATACTCAGTATTTTCAAATTTAAACATATATATTCAACGATGATTTTACTGTTTTATTGCAAAATTTAGTAATTTAAGAAGTTGCTTTCTGAATTTTTATTTTAAAAGAAGAACTAAATTTCTTTCGAGCATAATAGAATCGTATCTTAAACCAGCAACTTCGACATACCTATAAATACGCCCCCAAGAATCGTAATCAGAGCCGCTGCTATTCCTTGTGATTCTAACTTCTTTTTCCAAAATCAATGAATCAGCGAGCTTTTTTGCTTTGATTGCAAGAACAAGGGCAGAATCGGAACTAATCCCAGCTCTCGCAGCTTGTTCTTGAAGTAAAACTTGATTCCCCGGCTCAAAGCACTCAATATCTAAAACCTTTGTTGTTATTAGCTTATCATTATACACAAAAGCAAATCGCGTGCCACTGAATATGTGTTTTGGAACCACGAACTCTAAGCTATCGGGTATATCTGGTTTTGAAGAAATCTGCTCAGTCTCAGTGCAGGAAAGTAAGAACAATCCGGCTATTGCAATAATTAGAATTATATTTTTCATTAAAATCTTAAATTTATTTTATAAATACCCAATTCGCTTGCGTTTCATATAATCAACAAGTTCTTTGACCTCGCTCCCCTTATTTCTTTTGCAAATCAAAATTGCATCTTCACTATCAATCACCACCAAGCTATCAACCCCCGAAATTGCTATTGGTTTGTGCCAAGCACTTATAATTGAATTAGATACATTTAAAGCTATAACATCACCTTCAATGTAATTATTCCTTGCATCTTTCACAGACAAGCGGAAAAGCTCATCCCAAGAACTCAAGTCGCTCCAGCCAAAAGAGGAAAGCACAACAAAGACGTTGTCAGCTTTTTCTAATATAGCGTAATCTATTGATTCTGCTTTCATTTGCATATAAATATATTCCAAAATCCCCTTATAAGAAAGCTTTCCAAGATGGCTTTTTAAAAGTATAAAGAGGCGATAATGATCTGGAAGAAATTCTTTGAAAGATAACCAAAAATTGTCTATACGAATGGAAAAAATCCCACTATTCCAAAAAAAATCTCCCGATTGAATGAAGCGTTTTGCTGTGTCTTCGTCTGGCTTTTCTGCAAAAGTGCGGGAATATCTTGCTCCTTGGGTATAAAATTCTTCAATTCCCTCCGATTTTTCTTCAATTTGAATGTAGCCGAAAGTTGTTTCTGGGCGAATTGGAGTCAAGCCAATAGTTACAATCCCTTTTTTAACAGATGCAAGTTCAGAAGCAAGATTCAATGAATTTTGAAACTCCACCAAATTTGTAATGTAGTGGTCAGAAGGCAGTATTGTCATTACTGAATCTTGACTATAGTATTGCTGGACAATCGTTGCAGAAAGTGCGATGCAAATAGCTGTGTTTCTTGGAAATGGCTCTAAAATAAAATTTTCTTTCGGAATAAAAGGCAGCTGCTCCATTGCTAAATTCAAGTGCGTTTCTTTAAGCACGATAAAAATATCTTCTGGCTTAAAAATTGGCAAAATGCGACTAATAGTATTTTGTATCATAGTCCCTTCGCCAATGTAGTATTGAAAGGGCTTTGGCTTTTTTTCAGTGCTTCGGGGCCAAAATTTTGGATTAGCACCACCAGCCATTACTATTGCCACCCGCTTTGTTTCTCTAATATCCATAAGATTTTAAATGCTTTCTACCAAGAAGACTGTTTGCATTTTAGCAATAAAATTTCAAAAATAGTGAATATTTTGCTCTTTTTATAAATAATTATTAAACTAAAACCTTTCCTTTCATTTCTTTTGGAACTTCGATACCCATTATTTTACAGATAGTTGGAGCAATATCAGCAAGTATTCCGGGCTGAATCTGCTTGAAATCCTTGCTAATTAGAACGCTTGGAACGGGATTGAGGGAATGTGCAGTATTTGGGCTGCCATCGTCATTTTTAGCAAAATCGGCATTCCCGTGGTCAGCAATAATAAGTGCATCATAATCATTATTTATAGCGACTTCAATCACCTCGCCGAGGCATTTATCCACAGCTTCAACCGCTTTTAATATCGCGGGATAAACGCCAGTATGCCCAACCATATCGCAGTTTGCAAAATTTAAGCATATAAAATCGGGCTGATTTTTATTCATTTCTTCAATCACAGCGTCTTTGACTTCAAAGCAACTCATCTCGGGCTTTAAATCGTAAGTTGCAACTTTTGGCGATGCTATCAAGCGGCGACTTTCTCCCGGAAATTCTTTTTCTCTGCCGCCGGAAAAGAAAAATGTAACGTGAGCATATTTTTCTGTTTCTGCAATCCGAAGCTGCGTTTTCCCAAGAGTAGAAAGGTATTCACCAAGGGTCATATCCACATTATCTTTCTCAAAAGCAACTTTTACATTTTTAAAAGTATCATCATATCGAGTGAGTGTTAAATAATAAAGCGGAATAGTTTGCATTTGGTAATCTGGAAAATCTTTTTGCGTCAAAACGGTTGTAATTTCACGCAGTCTATCTGTTCTAAAATTAAAGCAAATCACGACATCACCCTCTTTTATTGCTGCTATCGGTTCCCCAGCTTCGTCAGTGCAAACGATTGGCTTAATAAATTCATCGGTCTCGTCTTTTGCGTAAGATTCTTCAATAGCTTGGATCAAATTGCTTGCCTTTTTGCCAATGCTATGGACAAGTGCATCGTATCCAATCTTAATGCGTTCCCAACGCTTATCTCTATCCATAGTGTAATAGCGACCTGCGAGAGTTGCAATTTTTCCAGCTGAGTTTTTTAAATGCTCAATTAAATCCTTAACAAATCCATAGCCGCTTTTTGGGTCGCAATCGCGTCCATCAGTTAAGCAATGAATAAAAACATCTTCTAAACCCTCATCTTTGCACATATCGCAGAGTTTGAAAAGATGCTTATAGTGAGAATGGACACCGCCATCGGAGACAAGCCCAAGGAAATGAACAGCTTTCTGGTTTTCTTTGGCATATTTAAAGGCATCGAGCAGCACTTGATTTGATTCTATTGATTTATCGCGAATTGCAATATTTATTTTCACTAAATCTTGATATACAATTCTGCCAGCGCCAATATTCAAATGACCTACCTCTGAATTTCCCATTTGTCCCTCGGGCAAGCCTACGTTTTCGCCGCAAGTAAGCAAATAGGAATTCGGGTATTCCTTTTGCAATTTATCCATATTGACTGTGTTTGCGTTGAATATTGCGTCTGATTCTGATTTATCTCCAATTCCCCAGCCGTCAAGAATCATTAATAAAACTTTTTTGTTCATTTTTACTTTTCTTTAATTAAAAAATCTATTTAGTAAAAGGCGAATTTGGCTTATAGTTTATTTCTTTAAGCAAAGGGAGTTGCATTTCTCAAATTTAGAAATCCTTTTTC
>JAAYJM010000189.1 GCA_012522895.1 Ignavibacteria bacterium | reverse complement strand
TTTTTGCTCTATCGAACATTATATCTAAAAAAATCCGATATCACCGAATAGCAAAGGAAAAATTGTATATTTTTCTTAATTTTTAATTATTTTAATGGAGTTTTTTTAATGGTAACATTATATGTCGGTAACTTAAATTATAAGACCACCGAAGATTCAATTCACCAACTTTTCAGCAAATTCGGAGAAGTTCAGTCGGTAAAGTTTATTAAAGATAAGCAAACTGGAAGATTTAGAGGTTTCGGTTTCGTAGAAATGGAAAGCGATGAAGCAGAAGCTGCTATCCAAGAGCTTAACGGCTCAGAGTTTGATGGAAGAAGCATTAAAGTCCACGAGGCTAAAGAAAAAACTGAAAGACAGCCAAGATCGAACAATTACGAGTTCGGAAACGGCAGAAATTCGCATAGAAATTATTGATTATAAATTCTTAATTTCAAGCCAAAGCTCATCTTTGTTATCAAAGATGAGCTTTTTTATTATACGTTTTTCTTTGCTTTGAAAAAAGCTGCCCCACTTTAATAATTTAAAATTCAATTTTCATAAGGTTTATTCGTCTTATCGGTTTAAAGAATAAAAATTTAAATAGTAAAGGAAAATGAGCAGTCAAAACGAAATCGAACAAATAAAAGAGTTTTCAAAAGCGATAGCTGATGTCCGCGGCGAGATTGGCAAGGTGATAATTGGACAGCAGCAAATAATTGATGAGTTGATTTTATCGCTCTTCGCGGGTGGTCATTGCCTTTTAATCGGAGTTCCGGGCTTAGCAAAAACACTTCTTATAAGCACGCTCTCGAAGGCAATGGATTTAAAATTTAATCGAATTCAATTTACTCCAGATTTAATGCCGGGCGACATTACAGGGAACGAAGTTATTGAGGAGAACATAAGCACTGGACAAAAGCAATTCCGTTTTGTAAAGGGTCCTGTCTTTGCTAATATCGTGCTTGCTGATGAAATCAATAGAACGCCCCCAAAGACTCAATCAGCACTGCTCGAAGCAATGCAGGAGCACGAGGTAACTGCTGCTGGAACTACTTACAAGTTGGCAGAGCCTTTTTTCGTTCTTGCTACCCAAAATCCTATTGAGCAAGAAGGAACATACCCCTTGCCAGAAGCTCAATTAGATAGATTTATGTTCAATATTTGGCTTGACTATCCAAGCTTTGAAGAAGAAATGGACATAGTGAAAACCACTACCGTTATGCACAGTCCAGAGATAAAGAAAGTAATCGGTGCAAATGAAATTATTTCATTTCAGCAGTTGATAAGAAAAATCCCTGTTTCAGATAATTTAGTTCAGTATGCTGTTAAGTTAGTTCATTCAACTCGACCAACGAATGGAAGCATACAATTTATTAAGGATTTCATAAGCTATGGGGCGGGACCTCGTGCATCGCAATATTTAATTCTCGGCGCCAAATCCCGCGCTGCTATGCTTGGAAAATTTACCCCAGACCTTGATGATATAAGAGCAATAGCCCTGCCGGTATTAAGACATAGAATTGTTACCAACTTCAACGCAGAAGCGGATAATGTGTCCCAAAGCGATATAGTTTCAAGACTTTTAGAGCAGCAATAAAAAATGAAAATAAAATTTCGGCAAGTAATTCAATAGATTAGAAATAGATTAGAAAAAAAATATGGACGAGGACGCTCCTCGTCCATATTTCGACTATATTCCGCCCATATTTATTTTAAGCTACAACCCAAGTTCCAGCTTTTTCTTCTAAAGCATCCATTAAATATTCAAAACTTGTGATTATCACATTTTTACCGCCTTGCTTTAAAAAATTAATGGCAGATTCAATTTTGGGTCCCATACTACCGGGAGGAAATTGCTTTTCGTCATAATGCTTTTGCAATTCTGCAGCACTTACTTTGGACAAGCCAATTTGATTGCTTTTTTTATAATTCAAGTATACTCTATCGGTATCTGTGCTAATCACAAATAAATCCACGTTAAGCCCTTTAGCTAAAAGAGCTGAGGAGCGGTCCTTGTCGATCACAGCTTCGGAGCCAATAATATCGCTATTATTCGTTTTAATGACTGGAATACCGCCGCCACCCAAAGCAATCGTAACAATTCCAAGGTCAATTATTCTTTTTATTACCTCTAATTCCAAAATTTCCTTCGGCTCTGGAGAAGCAACTACTCTGCGGTAGCCGCGAGCTGCGTCCTCAATAATGTCCCAGCTAAGCGTTTTACGTTTTTCTTCTGCAATTTCCTTTGAATAAAAGGGACCAATTGGCTTAGTTGGATTTTTGAAAGCAGGGTCCTTTGGATCGACAACTACCATTGTAGGAACTGTGGTAACTAATCTATCTATGCCAGCCAAACGGAGCTGCTTTTCCATAGCCCGCTGCAAAATATAACCAATCTCGCTTTGAGTAGTAGCAACGCACATATCGAGAGTATGAGTATAAGTCTCGCCTGCAGCCCTTTCAGAGCGAAGCAATGCTGCACCTGCCTGAGGACCATTCCCGTGAGTAACAATCACATTCCAGCCAAGCTTTATCATTTTTGCAATGCTTTCAGCAGTTGCGTTAGCATTGGCAAGCTGCTCGTCAATGGTGCCTCTTTCTCCAGCGCGAATTAATGAATTTCCACCAATTGCAATTAAACAGGTTTTCGACACGCTCTGTCCTACTTCAATAGTTTATACATAATTGCTTTTTGGACGTGCAAGCGGTTTTCTGCTTCTTGGAACACAACGGAATAAGGTGCATCTATTACTCCGTCTGTTACTTCGTCCCCGCGATGTGCTGGGAGGCAGTGCATAAAAATAGCATCGTCTTTTGCAGCACCCATCAGCTCTTCATTCACTTGGAATGGTAAAAATATTTTTCTACGCTCTGCCGCCTCATCTTCCTGTCCCATAGAAGCCCAAACGTCAGTATAAACTATATCTGCATTTTTAACAGCAGTGAACGGGTCGT
Organism: Ignavibacteria bacterium; assembly: GCA_012522895.1. Lineage (GTDB taxonomy): Bacteria > Bacteroidota > Ignavibacteria > Kapaibacteriales > UBA2268 > JAAYJM01. The sequence continues at coordinate 2,916 of JAAYJM010000189.1, read as the reverse complement.
TTTCTACGATAATTCTTGCGCCTGTTTCTTTGGCTGCTTCATTTGCGTCTTTCACAGCCTCGGGCTTTGGCTCGTAACCTTTTGGACAGCCAATAGTTACATTCACTCCCAATCTTGCGCCTGCAAACATTAATGAATGGGCAACGTTATTTCCATCGCCAACATAAGTTAGCTTCAAGCCATTAAAGCTCTTTTTGACTTCTAATATTGTAAGGAAATCTGCCATTGCTTGGCAAGGGTGAGAATAATCTGTCAAGCCGTTGATAATTGGAACGTTTGCATAATTTGCCATATCTACAACAATTTGATGCCCAAAAGTGCGGATCATAATGCCTTGAACCATTCTTTCGAGATTTTTTGCAACATCATATACCGATTCACGTTTTCCAAGACTAATTTCAGCTGGAGAAAGATAAAGCGAAAAGCCGCCAAGCTGCTGAATTCCAATGTCAAAAGTCGTCCTTGTTCTCAAAGATGGCTTTTCAAAAATTAATGCCATTGCTTTCCCGCGTAAATCGTTGAGATGTTGCGGAATATTTGCTTTCATCGACTGTGCAGTCTCGAAGGTCTCCATAATTTCATCTTGTGTGAAATCCAATACTGATAAGAAATCTCTTTTCATATTTTCCCCATAAAAAAAGTATTAAAAAATAATTAAATTTCTATTTATTATAAACTTACAAATTAATTAATATTTTCGATTTTTCCAAATAGCAAATTTTCAACAACTTGCCTTTTCCTTGTGTTTTTTTATTTAAAACAGATAAAAGACAGATTTTTCAAGGTGAAATTAAATTGATGGAAATTGATTTTACAGCCGGTCTGGTAAATCATTTAAAATTTTGTTAATTCTCTCTAAGTCTTCTTTTGTGTCAATACTAATCAGCTCAAGGTCTGTTTCTATGCACTTAAAAACGGAGCTTGCTTCAAGCAATCTTAGCTGTTCTAACTTTTCTGCTTTTTCGAGCATTCCTTCCGGCAATTTACTAAACAATTCAAGGCTTTTTTTCGTATAAGCGTAAATTCCTATATGCTTCCAAAAAGTAAAGTGATTTAAATATTCATCTTGGGAAAAGCCGCGTAGATGCGGGATAATGCTTCTTGAAAAGTATAAAGCGTTACTATTGGCGCCAATAACAACTTTCACAACCGAAGGGCTAAAAAGCTCTTCTTTTTTGCTTATCTTTTTTATTAGAGTTCCAACGTCAGCTTTGCTTTGAAGGAACTCTGCTATTAATTTATCAATCAAATCACCCGTCAAGAGCGGCTCATCGCCTTGTATATTAAGAATAATATCGTAATCAAGCTGGTATTTTTCAATCGTAAATATTATTCTGTCCGTCCCGCTGGGCAAGTCCCTTGGTGAAAGAAATGCTTCAGCTCCAATTTTATTGCAAAAATCGAAAATAATGTCGCTGTCTGTTGCAACTGCAACGCGATTGATTAGCTTGGAAGAGCTTGCTGCTTCCCACACCCATTCTAACATTGGTTTATTTTTAATCATAGCAAGCGGCTTGCCCGGAAGCCGAGTAGAAGCATATCTTGACGGTATTATTCCTAATATTTTCATATCATTATGTTTTTAGAAAAGCTTTAAACAAATCTGAAAATTACAGAATATCTGAAAAATTATAGAAGCCTTTTTTTCCAAAAATCCAATTTGCAGCAAAAAGCGCTCCCCGGGCTAATCCCATTCTATTTTTCGAGCGGTGCGTCAGCTCTATTGTTTCAGCAATCGAATCAATAAAAACTGTATGAGTCCCCGTTATCTCGCCTCCTCTTGTCGAGCTAATGTGCAATAGATTAGGGGCAATTTTGCTGTGCATCGCTTCGGTCTCAATCTCAGTTTTCCGTTCGCATTCCTCTAAAATGATTTTCCCTAAACTCAACGCTGTTCCGCTTGGGCTATCAATTTTTCTTTTATGGTGAAGTTCGTGGAGCATAATATCGTAATCGTCAAAAGCATTGAATAGCTTAGCAGAATGCTTTACAATTTTGAAAAAATTTTGCATTCCAATTGAAAAATTTGAACTATAAATGAAACCGATATTATTTTTTTCAACAAGCTCTTTTGCTTTATTAAAATCTTTTTTCCAATTTGTTGTTCCAACAATCATATTTTTTTTTATTGAAGCAATGATTTCTAAATTAGGCAAAAGGGCATCAGCAGTAGAAAAATCCAATGCAATATCGAAATCATAATCCTTTTTTTCAATTTTGCTATCAATATCGAAAATATTAGTAATTTGATAGCCAAGCTGTTCCGCTTGGAGCTTAATTTCACGTCCCATAGCACCAAAGCCGATAATAGCTATTTTGGGTAGTTTATTTTTCATTTTACTCTTTTTTAACATTAAATTTTATAAAAATAAGCAAGTTTTTAGAAAAAAAATAATAATAAATTGATTTAATAAGCATTGATTAAACAATGTTTTAAAGCAATAATATTTTTAATAAGCATAAAAAAAGCCGAGCATAGCTCGGCTTTTTCAATACTGATATTAGCGTCCAGCCTTATTTCTTTTCTTCTGTTTGTTGCTGTGCTTGGTCTGCTTCTTGTTGTTCGATATCTTTAGCTGCTTCTTCTTCCCTTCTTCCTTGCATTACTTGGGCTTCGACATCAGCTCTTGCTGTGCTGTAATCTTCAAAAAGTTTTGCAATATCTGGATCTGCTGCATTTTGGTCAATAATGGTTTGCATTTCTTCCATTGTTTCTACTTGGAAGCCAGCATCTTTGAATAATTCCAAGTTCTTCACTGACCAATCTTCACCATTTTTCAACATTTCTTTGAAATCTGGAGTTTGGACAAACTGAATTGCAGAATTATAGTATTTTACTAAATTCTCTTTATCCTTATTTCCACCGCAGCTTGTTAAAGAAAAGCTGATCGCGACAATAGCTATTAATGCGTAGAT